>CAZEOY010000219.1:0-1732 GCA_964513835.1 uncultured Syntrophobacteraceae bacterium | reverse complement strand
GGTCCTGGAAAGGATGAAAACATTCCCACCGATGGCGACTGGCTGATCCGCCATTTGAGTGCTGAACCTGCCACCCTCAACCCCATTACCTCGACCGATGCCTATGCATCCCTCATCAACGGCTATCTCTACGAGACTTTAATCAGGCGCGACGAAAAGACTTTGGAGCTCGTGCCCTCCCTGGCCGAATCCTGGGAAATATCAGAAGATCACCTCACCTATGTCTTCCATCTGAAAAGAGGCATAAGATGGCAGGACGGACGGCCACTCACAGCCCGGGATGTGCTCTTCTCATTCGAGCGTATCCGAGATCCGAAAGTGGATTCCGCTCACCTGCGCAGCTACTACCAGGACATTAAGCGGCTTGAAACCCTTGACGACCACACAATCCGTTACACTTACCGGATCCCTTATTTCAGGGCTTTGGAGTTTTGCGGCGGTATTCCCATCGTTCCCGCACACGCCTTCGCCGAGGAAGATGATTTCAACAACCACCCCATCGGTCGCAGTCCCGTGGGAAATGGACCGTATCGACTGCTGCGGTGGGACACGGGACGAGAGATCGTACTGGTCCGAAACGAAGACTATTGGGGAAAGAGGCCTCATTTCAACCGGATTGTGTTCAAGATCATTACGGACCCCACGGCGGCCTTTCAAGTCCTCAAGAAAGGCGGACTGGACGAAATGGCCCTCCGCCCCATCCAGTGGGTGAGGCAGACCCAGGGCAAACGCTTCAATGACCACTATCGTAAGCTCAAGTACTACACGCCGAGTTACAGCTACATTGGATGGAACCAGCGGAAGCCCTTGCTTTCCGATCGAAGGGTCCGCCAGGCCATGACTCTGATGATGGATCGGGAAATGATCCTGAAAAAGATTCTGTTCGGCCTGGGAACGGTGGTTTCGGGCAATTTTTATGTCAAGAGCCCGGACTATGATCAGGCCATTAAACCCCATCCCTACGATCCTGCAATGGCCGTTGCACTGCTGAAGGCTGCGGGGTGGGAGGATCACGACCGGGATGGCATTCTGGACAAAGATGCAGTGCCTTTTCGTTTTGAGCTCCTCATTTCTTCGGGCTCCAAATTCGGAGAGCAGGTGGCCACCATTCTTCAGGAAAGTCTCAAAGGCATCGGAATCCGCATGGAAATCCGGAAGCTCGAATGGGCCGTGTTCATTCAAAGGATTGATGAAAGGAATTTCGACGCCTGTACCCTGGGGTGGAGTCTTTCGTGGGAGTCGGATCCTTTCCAGCTCTGGCATTCATCGCAGTCTGACAAGGGTTCAAACTATGTCGGATTTGTGAATGAAGAGGCGGATCGAATCATTGAAGCTGCCCGCAAGGAATTTGACCCGGGCAGGCGTCGCAGTATGTACCATCGATTCCATGAGATCATCCACGAAGAACAGCCCTACACTTTTCTGTTTACGAGGGAGGAACTGGAGGCCGTGAGCAGAAGGTTTCGTGATGTGAATGTTTATCCCATGGGACCCTACCCGCGTGAATGGTGGACCGCCGCCCACCTCATCCGATACCGCGACCCTTGAGCTCAAGGACTTCACGGAAATATTTCAGCACCTTCCTTCCTGCACCCTTCACGTCCGACAGTTCATGAGCATTGTCCTCAGTTCCTGTCCTCCGGATTCCCTGACGGCACTTTGAAGACCCTTCGGGCATGCTGTATCCGGGTTAATTTGCTTGCAACAATGCAACGTCATCATTATAAGATTT
>CAZEOY010000218.1:0-6289 GCA_964513835.1 uncultured Syntrophobacteraceae bacterium | reverse complement strand
ATGGTAGCGTGGAGCAGGAGGTTGCCCGACTCGTGCACCCGGGGAGCACCCTCCTCCAGAGCCGCCCGGGGATCGAACACCCCCGGAAGGGTCTCCAGGTCGATCCGGATCAGCTCCAGGGCCCTGCGCAGGGTTTCACGGTCCTCCGCAAGGACCAGTGCAACGGGATCGCCGCAGTGGCGCACTTTGCGTCCCGCAAGAACCGGCTGGTCCTTGTGAACGATTCCCTGCCGGTTTGTCCCGCCGATATCCTCCCGGGTCAGGACGCCGAACACTCCGGGAAGCGCCCGCGCCTCAGACAGATCGATCCCTCGAATCATGCCGTGGGGGATCCCGGCCCTCTTGAGCCCGGCCCACAGGAGATTGTCTCCGTAGTGGTCGATGGCGTATTTTTCTTTGCCGGTGACCTTGGCATGGGCGTCGAAGCGCGCCACAGTATGGCCCACCTCCATCATTTCGTTTCGCAAAAGGGCCTCCTCAATGCACGTTGATGCGAACGGGTCTCGGCGAGGCAGCGTCGCCATCCGACGCTCTGTGCAAAGGCAAAGTCATCTCACCCATTGGCCTCCAGGATGGGCTTGGCTGCTGCACGGCCTTTCTGCCGCCCCAGCAGTACCAGGAAGCACGCATTCAATACCAGGATTCCTGCACAGGTCCCGAACAGGTCCGCAAAGGAAAAACCCCTGCCGAGGAAGAACCCTCCTCCGTAGGGACTGAGAAAGAAGCCCGCGTCCATCATGAACAGGGCCAAGTTGGTGTTCAGCCCCCGAAACTGAGGAGGTGAGACCTCAAAAAGCGTCGCATTCAAGAGGGGCAGCAGGACCCCAATGCACAGTCCGTAGGCGCCGGCCACCAGGTAGAGGTCCCGGTTCGAACCGACGTGGCTCATCAGAATGAAGCAGGGAATGAGCAGAATTGTGAACACCTGGAGCATCTTCACCTTGTCGAATCGGTCGAAGAAGACCCCCCCCGAAAGCCGAAGCCCGATCATAACAAGCGTCGACAGAGTGAAGAAGCTCCCGACATCCGTGATCCCTCTGCTGACGGCATGCCCCTTCATGAAGAAGAACACCGTAGCATAGCAGACATATATAAGCAGGTTCACAGCCAGAAGAAAGGCCACCCGAATCTCTCTCACATTCGCCCGGATCTCCGCCAGGGTCGGACGGTTGGCGAGTGAGCCGCCCACAACGCCCGGCATGGTCGCGAGCCGCTTTCGCAGGATGGCAAGGAGTCCGAAGGCAGGCAATGCCAGGATGGTGACCCCCCTGTAGATCTCCGCTTCGCTGCTCACATGAGGCAGCACAGCCTCCATGACCAGGGGCATGAGCGCATAGGGAATCAGTACCGAGACGCTCACGAAACCGAACCCCTGGCCACTCTTTTCCTGGGGGATGAAGTGCACCACAAGGGCCATGCTCGCGGATACGAGCAGCACAAAGGCGGCACCGTGAAAGATGCGAAGGATGATGAGGGCCGGAACGGTGAGCGCCCACGAATACGAAAAGAGGGCTGCGACCATCATGGCCAGGGCCACGAACATCACCCTGGCCGCATTCCCCACATGGACCATGGGAATCACGACCAGGCGAAGGGCAAAGGCCGACATGGGCTCGAGCCCCAGGAGGAACCCCCGCCATTCCACCGGAACCTTGATCGACTCCAGGTAGCTGAAAAAACTATAGAATACTGCCATGTTGGAGAACGCGAAGAACGAAACGAGGTTCAGGCATATGAACTCAAACGTGAAAAGCTTGCTGTTTTCCGGCATCGATCTCCTCTAGAGAAGGGGCGGCTCCCGACGTCTCCCTGCCGCAGCCGCTGCTGCCCGGCAGTCCGGATCTTCGGCTCTTCAAAAGATCCGCTCTTCAGTTTCAGCGAGAATCTCTGAGAGCGCCGCCACCAGGCTTTCCATGGCCTCGGCGTGGGACAGGGTCACCCGGATCCAGTTGGGAAAGCGAAAACTTGTCATACTGCGTATCATGACTCCCCGTGTCATGAGCTTCCGATAGGCCAGGCCGTCGCTTATGGGAAGCCGCACCATCATGAAATTGCCCTCTCCGCAGACCACGGGCAGCCCGAGGCTTCCGAGCTCGCGAGAGAGGAACTCCTTCCCCTGACGCACCAGCTCGCGGGTACGCAGCACATGTTCCTCATCACCCAGGGCAGCGAGAGCGGCGGCCTGGGCCAGGGCATTCACCGAATACACGACGCAGGTGCGTCGGATGACATCCACCACTTGGGAGCTGCCGGCCAGGTAGCCAATGCGGAGCCCCGCAAGGGCGTACATTTTCGAGAATGTCCTGAAAACCACGAGGTTGGGGTACTCACTGATGAGGGCCATGGAATCGGTGCAGTTCCGGCAGTCCACGAACTCACGATAGGCCTCGTCCACCACCACGATCTGGCGGGCATCCACTCGATTGAGAAACTGACGAAGCTTCTGCTCGCTCCACCAGCTTCCCGTAGGGTTGTTGGGGTTGCAGACGAAGAGGATCTTGGTGCGCTCGTCGACACGTTCGAGCATACCTTCGGCATCGAACCCATAATTCTGCAAAGGGACCAGGCGCGACTCGAATCCTGAGAATTCGGCCACCCACTCGTATACGGCAAAGGTCTTGTCCGCCGTGATGATGTTGTCACCCTTCTGGCAGAAAGCCTTGATCACGAAGGCAATGACCTCGTTGGCCCCATTGCCCACCAGGAACTGATCCGGGTGCATGCCGAAGGTTTCCGCAAGCTTGCAGCGCAGGTGGTAAACATCGCCGCTGGGGTAGACGGAAGCCTGGGCCGGAGCAAATCGACGGATGACTTCACGGGCTGCGGGCGGAGGTCCAAGAGGGTTTTCATTGTTGTTCAGGCGATAGAGCCTCGAGCACCCGTAGAGCTTCTTCAGGACGTCATCGGGCTTGCTGGGGATGTAGGCCTCGAAGCGCTTGATGTAGTCCGGAACCAGTGAATCCAGGGGAGGTGGATTGCGGCTCATGACGACTCCCCGCAAAACTGAAAGAGAACGACATCACCCTGGCCGGCATACGGCAGGACGCAACGTGGTTCGAAACGCAGCCCGAGAAGAACGGGCGCTAATTCTGCCTGCCAGGATTGGCCCAGGTCCATGGCAAAGACAATATTGAGCATGCCTTCCTGAACGAGGAGCCTCAAGTGCTGGGCGATGTTATCCCGGGCATCCATCCCGGGCCACATGGGACGCAGGGTCACTCGACCCTGGAGGCGGTCGAATTCGGCCGCGAGAACCGAGTGTTTCGGCACATGCTCTCCGGAGTTTCGGGCATGCCTGATCTCCCGCGGAAGCACCAGCCTTCGATACTGGCGCTGCACAAAATCGAGCAGGGCCAGATGCACCCAGACAGCACTTCCTGCATCCTCGCGCATCAATCGGAACCAGGCCTGAACATCAGTGCCGGCGCCGTCGACGTCCGTTCGGACGGTGAGGGTTCCCAGCCGTTCGAAATGGGTCACGGGCAGTTCCGGTGTGGGACAGGTGTTGATAAGGCCCACCGCATCCGTTCTGGCAATGGCGCCGATACATGCTTCCTGGAGAGCTTCGGGCAGGCTCGAGTGGGCGGGCTGTCCGAACAAGTAAGGGCCAAAGCATTCCACCATGCTGCGTCCCACTTCATGCCACAGGACAGCACCTCCGATTTCACCCGAAGGGCCAAAAGCCGCAATGGCATGGTATTCGTCCGTGGCGACCATATCCGCGACCTTGCCGGGATAAAGGAAGAAATCCGGCAGGAATGCGCCCGAATAACAGCTCCGGGCCAGGTGGGTGACGAACTTGATTTCTTCGCCCCGGGGCTCCCGCAAAGAGAATTCGGAGAGGGGGCGGCACACGGCCGGACTGTCCTCGGGATCGCGGGGATAGGATTTCTCCTTGATGAGGATCAACCTGAGGCCGCCCCCTTTCTCGCGGTTCAGCTGGAATCGTTCCACGGACCTCGATGCGATGACGAGCCCCATCTCACACAGATCTGCATCCTCCTCCACAGAGACAGAAGCAGTGAGATTGAAGCCCCGCATGTCGAAGGCGTCGGTTTGGAACGAAAAGACGGTTCGAACATAATAGCCGCCGCCCGAGCAGTGGATTTGAAGCGGCCCACCGCCGGGCATCACAACACGGCACAAATGGACGAAGACCTCTTCTGCAGCGAGCTTCAGGCCGAGGACCTCGTCGCGTCCGAGTCCGAAGCACAGTGCCGAATTTTCCACAAAGGACTTCACCAGAGGCAGGAACCCTTCGTCGGCCCTGGCCGACAGAACCACGTCCCGATTTCCCCGTTTCACGCTTCCTCCCTGAATGATCGCTTTCCATACCGCAGACAGATGTCAATCGTCCGACGCAGTCCTCGAGATCACAGCATCTCAAAACCCTGAAAACAGGCCTCTCATGCAAGCGATGCAATGATCATGCACGACGGTCGCAATCAGCTCCCCACGTTGAATCCCATTGAGATGCTTGAAGAAACACGAGCGTGCATCTTTATTGCATCTTACCGGCGGATCTTCGATCTTCGGATCAACCGTCAGGGGGTGAGTGCTTGAGGCTGGACGATAATCACATTGCTGGATTCGAGCTGCTTCATATAAATTTTGAAGCTGGCCGATGCCGCTTCATCTGCGGAGAAGCTCGTCAATTCTCCGACACGGTCGATGCGGCGGTTGATTCCTGTCGGCCATTGGCTCGCCATCCTTCCCTCGCAGGGACGATTTGGATACAATCGCCCGCATCGCTTCCTGATTCTGTGTGCTGGTTCTTCGATGGTGTTGCAGATGGAGAGGTTCGGCAGAGGTTGCTGAATGAGTGAAACAGTCAACAAGAAATCCCCTTCGTCGTTCGAAAGGTCGGTTGCCTGCCAGGAAATGCACGCACCCAACACGCAGGGCTTGTCGCATGAAGTCGCGGAAGCTCATCTGGAAAGCGACGAGAGATACGCCAAGCTGTTTGAGCTGGTCTCGGATGCGCTGTTTCTGATCGACAAGGAAACCGGCTCCATCCTCGAAGTGAACGCTGCGGCCGAACTCATGTACGGCTTCACGAGGGAGGAGCTGCTCCAGAAGCGGAACGTCGATTTGAGCGCTCAGCCCCATGAAACCCGGCGTGCCACGCAGGAAGAACGACCGAGGATCCCCGTTCGATTCCACAAGAAGAAAGATGGGACGGTCTTCCCGGTGGAGATCACCGCCAGCCATTTCGTCTGGCGTGGACGCCCGGTCCACATGGCTGCCATTCGGGATATCACGGATCGAAAGAGTGCAGAGGATGCCCTGAGGGAGAGTGAAGAGAAATTCAGGCTCGCCTTTCAGACAAGCCCGGATTCCATCAATATCATCCGGCTTTCTGACGGAATGTTTTTCGACATGAATGACGGCTTCACCAAGCTCACGGGCTATACGCGCGAGGACGCGGTCGGAAAGACCTCCCGGGATCTCAAACTCTGGAAGGACCCCGGAGATCGAGAACGTATGATCCAGGCTCTCGTGGCCGACGGCTTCATTGACAATTTCGAAGCCGAATTCCGGGTCAAAGACGGCCGAGTCGGCACCGGCCTCGTGTCCGCCCGCATCCTGCGCATCGGCCAGGAAGACTTCGTCCTCTCCGTGACCCGCGAGATCACGGAGCGCAAGCTCATGGAGAAGCGCCTCAACGAGAGCGAGAAGAAGCTCAGGCTCTTCATCGAGCATGCGCCGGCGGCCATCGCCATGCTGGACCGCGACATGCGCTACGTCTTCGCCAGCCGACGCTGGCTCATGGATTTCGGCCTGGGAGATGTGGAGATCATTGGGCGCAGTCACTTCGATTTTTTCCCGGAAGCTCAGGAGCGCTGGAAAGCGGTTTGTCGGAGCTGTCTTTTCGGGGCTACCTGGAAATGCGATGAGGACCCATTTCCCGGGAGGGATGGAGGCATCGAGTGGATGCGTTGGGAAAGTCTTCCCTGGTACGAGACCGACGGCGCTGTCGGCGGCATCGTCATCATGTCCGAGCTCATCACGGAGCGGAAGCGCGTTGAGGAGCAGAGGGAGAAGCTTCAGGAGCAACTGCTGCAGGCACAAAAGATGGAATCGGTTGGGAGGTTGGCCGGAGGTGTGGCTCACGACTTCAACAACATGTTGGGCGTGATTCTGGGCCATGCCGAACTGGCGATCCATGCGACCTCACCGGGCGATCCCAGTCATCACAACCTCCTGGAGATCCAAAAGGCTGCGGACCGTTCTGCCGAGCTGACTCGCCAGCTGCAGATCGCCATGCGCGGCGAGCGCCAGGCGGCGC
>CAZEOY010000217.1:0-6289 GCA_964513835.1 uncultured Syntrophobacteraceae bacterium | reverse complement strand
CAGTCGAATAGAAGCAAAAAGGGGAAGGCCTTTGCATTCTGGCTCATCGCCGTTCCTGTATCCTGGATACTCACGGCGAGCCAGGTGATGGGGAGTGAGACCAATGGTCGTTCCGACCAAGGCGGGGGTTCCACGTACGTTGACGCTTTTCAGGGCAAACTGGTTTGCCCGTTGAAGCAGCCGGCGGTCATGCATTTCAAGGGGACGGTCACCAAGCTCCACGTACAGGAGGGGCTACGCGTCAAGAAGGGGGAAGTCCTCGCTGAATACCGGCTGGCACCGGAAATGATCCCCGCCCTCAAGAAGCGAATCGCCGGTGTGCACCTCAAGGATATGGAGATCCAGCTGGCGGATCTTGAAAAGGGGTTGAATTTGCTTCACACGAGGAGGCGGGAGCTTGGACAGCTCGCTTCCCAGGATCTGGCCCCTGCTCAAAGCCTGAATCAGGTTGAGAGGGAGATCCAGATCGCCGAAAAGCAGAAGCTGACGCTTGAGCAAAAGTTCCGCTTGGAAAGAGAGGCTTTCAACGAAGACCAGGCTCTCTTGAGAGAGAACTTGGGCGGAACCCTCAGAGGGGTGGGGACTTCGGAGGCTGTCCAGATTTTGGCTCCCATCTCCGGCCAGGTCATCTGGATTGCACCCGAAATGAGGGAGGATGCGGAACTGCCTCCAGGCAGCCATGTCTTCACCGTCGGTGTGATGGAACCCATGATCATGAGGGCTCAGGTTCACGAGCTCGAAGCCGTGAAGATCTCTGTTGGGGACCCTGCCGACGTGACCTTGGATTCCTTCCCCAACAGGGTTTTCGAGGCCAGGGTCTCGAGAATCTCCTGGGCGCCTCTGACGCCTGCAGTTGAGCAGCCGACCTACTACGGTCTGGAGCTCTCGGTTGCAAACCCCGACCTGGAACTGAGGGAGGGCCTGAAAGGCCAGGTGATGCTTCGCAAGCAGAACGGGCAGTGATTGGTGTATTGGAAAAGAAGGGTTGCCGCGTCTCGCGTTATGAATATGGAGTATGAGTCTTCTGTTCCTGCCTCAGACAATACCGAGGTGATCTCTGTTGATGATCGAAAGGGAATGTCTGACTTCTTAGGTCTCTCCCGGACTATTCAGCAAAAAGATCCCCTCTGGGTCTCCCCGATTCTTTCCGAACAAAAGCGCATTCTCGATCCCCGGACCGGGCCGTTTTTTGAGTATGGAACTGCTCAGTATTACCTGGCTTTGAGAGACGGAAAGCCGGTGGGAAGGATTTCGGCCCATGTCAATCCCAGGTATGAACAGCGGCATCACCGTGGCACCGGGTTCTTTGGCTTCTTCGAGTGCATCGATGACCACAGCGTATCCGCTGCACTCTTCGATGCGGCTGCGGCCTGGCTCAGGTCGAGAGGGAAAACGCGCATTCTCGGGCCGCTGAGCTTCTCGATCTACGACGAGGTCGGGCTTCTCGTGGATGGATTTGACTCGCTCCCCGTGATCCTCCATGCTCATAACCCCCCTTACTATCAGGATTTGCTGCTTCAATGGGGATTCCGCAAGGCCGTCGACTGGTATGCCTTCAGGGTCACCCAGCGGGATGTCGATGTGGAGGCCATGGAGAAGCGGCTGAGGACCATCATGAAAGGGCAGAAGCTGGTGCTCACTTCTCCGACGGTGCGGGATTTCTCCCTCCGTCCGGACGAGCTCATGGAAATCTTTAATGAATCCTGGGATGACAACTGGGGCCATGTGCCCTTCACCCGGAGGGAGTTCCATCACATCTTCCGGCAGCTGAGGCCCATTCTGCGACCCGACATGATCCACCTGATTCTGGATGAAGACCGGATCGCAGCCTTCGTGATCAATATCCCGGATCTGAATCCCGCGATCCAGAAGCTCAATGGCAGGCTGACTCCTTGGGGAATGCTGCGCCTGCTCTACGAGGCGAAGTTCAAACCGCTCAAGAAGGCCCGTGTGCTGCTGCTGGGAGTGAGACGCCCTTACCAGGGCCGATTGCTGCATCATGCATTGATTCTCCGGACCTACGTCCACATTTTGAAGACCACATCATGTGAGGTGTGCGACTGTTCGCTCATTGTGGAGTCCCTCGGCCATTTCATTCGCACCGTCGAGCGTTTTGGGGGTAAGCGTTACAAGACGTTTCGCATTTTTGAACGGGAGATCTGATGCGCGTTCTGCTCATTTCCATGCCGGATACGGCAGATGTCATTGATTACGTGGCTCGACTGCCCAACCTGGCCGTGGTGTCCCTGGCGGGCAACCTGACAGGTCATGAGGTCAAGGTCCTGGATCTGGTTCTCTACAAGCCCCGGATTCGCCAGGCTCTCGAAGAGACTTTGAATGCATTTCGACCTCACGTTGTGGGGTTGAGCGGTATGACGTTCCAGTTTGGGACCCTTCTGCGGGTGGCCCGGTTTGTTCGGGCGCGGGACCCGCACGTGAAACTGGTGGCAGGCGGCTACCATGCGACGCTCATGGCGGAGGAAATCACGACCACCAGCGAGCCTTTGCCACTGGATTTTCTGGTGAGAGGAGAGGGCGAGGTCACATTCGCTGAGCTGGTTTCGCAACTGAACCGGCCCGAGCCGGATTTCAGCGGTGTTCCCGGGCTCAGCTACTTCAACGGGGGCTCCTGGCACCATAACCCGCTGAGGCCCTTGATGGATCTTGACGGGATGGCAATCCCCGATCGCCGCGCGCGGCTTAAAAGCGACTTCTTCATGCTGCATCTTCCTATGGATGTGGCGGAAACGTCCCGCGGATGTCCTTACAATTGCAAGTTCTGCTCCATCACGCAAATGTACGGAAGGACATTCCGTACCCACTCGGAAGATCGGATCATCGCAGACCTTTACAGCATCAGGCATCAGGGCAGCAAGGCCGTATTCTTTGTGGATGATAACATTACCCATGATATCGATCACTTCAAGAGAGTCTGCCGAGCTATCGTGCGACACGGTCTGAACGACATGCACTATCTGGTTCAGGTGACGGCTGTCGGCATCGCTCAGAACCCCGATCTCGTGGCTGATATGGACCGCGCCAATTTCCGTTTTGTGTTCGTCGGCTTTGAAGCCATGACTCCCCAGGCGCTCAAAGGGGTGAACAAGCCGACCAATCCCGAGATCAACCGCAAGGCGGCCGCTCTTCTGCGTCAGCACGGCATGGCGATCATCGCTGGATGTATCGTGGGTTATCCGGAGGACACGGCAGCCAGTGTCAAAGAGAATCTCCGCCTGATCCGATCCCTCAAGCCGGACATGATCTATGCCCAGTACCTGACGCCCTATCCCAAGACGGTCCTTCGTGAAGAAATGCTGGCGGCCGGGCTCGTTACAAACCTGGACGACTACAGTAAGTACGACGGCTTTTCGTGCAATATCCGGACGCATCACCTGGAGAACACGGATCTGTACCGCGTTCTCAAGAGGGAGATGGTGTTGAGCCATTTCGATCCATCCCTTATCAAGGCCAACTTCTTCCTCCGAAAGTGTCCGCGGCCTTTTCTGAAAGGCGTAGTCAAAGCGATCGGAACGAATCTCTACAACATCTTGGCAGCCCGTCAGCTTGCTCAGTGGATCGATCTGGATCGTGGGCCGGCCGGTATTGTCCGCGAGGCGCCGTGTGGGGCTTCCGGTGTTTCTCCTTGAAGTGAGAGCAAGGCTTCCCGGAGCCGGCGAGCCTTATGTCGTCGGGGCATGACCAAGGTAAAGTCAGAATGAGAAAAGTCCTTGTCACGACCTATTACCTGCAGATGACATCGCGGGATCAACTGCACCGCCGCCTCTCATCCCGGGAAGGACTGGCGCTCTCAAAGGTCAGTCCGCCCAAAGCTGAGCTGAGTCGGTACTTCTACACGGCGATTGGGGGTGACTGGCACTGGACTGACCGCTTGCCTTGGACGACTGATGATTGGCTGAGATACCTGAGCCAAGCTGGCATTGAAACCTGGGTTCTCTCGGTGGGTGGATGTCCTGCAGGCTACTTTGAGCTGGATGCTCAGTCCGACGGGGAGGTCGAGATCGTCTACTTCGGCCTGCTGGCAGAATACACGGGAAATGGGCTGGGAGCTCATCTGTTAACCTCTGCCGTCGACAGGGCATGGGAGCTCGGAGCTCGGCGAGTATGGCTTCACACGTGCTCCCTGGATCATCCGGGAGCATTGTCTCATTATCTGTCAAGGGGTTTCGAATTATACAGAGAGGAGCATTCCTTCAAGGAATTGGACCTTGAATCCGGAAGCTCCTGAATCCAATGGCATTGAATCCAAAATGGAAAATCAGCCCGCAGATCGTTGTGCCTGAGGACCTGCTTTCAACCATCATCCCACCTCCTCACAGGGCTGAAGGATTGCCGCCTTTAGAGGTGTGAAATTCGGTCTTCCTGATAGCTTTTCACCGCTCTTCCCTCCTAGTCAACCGCTTCTCTGCCGCCATGGATCGACGGGTATGGCTCGTCTTCACCTCAGTCGATTTACGGTCGGGGATGCTGGACCGGGTCAAATGCTGTCCTTAATTTTAGTCTAACAGTATCCCGCTGACGACCCGATATCCGGTCCGTGTGTGTTATTGAGCCCCTGAGTGCTTCAGGGTGAAGGGACCGGGCCAGTATGGAGAGAGGGGAGCCATGTTTTCCACGCATAAGAAGACGATCATTCTGGGCGTTCTGGTACTCGTGTTGACCATGGGTTGCAGCGCCAACAGAGCGATAGTGCGGCAAGATCCATATGATGCCTACCCGGTGCGGGGCATGCACTTCTCCACGCTGGCGGCGGTGAGCGCTCCGCACGCGCCGTCAAAACCCGCATCGAGAAGCCAGATGGACATCGGACTTCAACTGAGGACCATCACCGACCAGGAGATCCAGCGGATCAGTGCCAGGGATCCCGACCTGAGCCCGAGCGTTATCCGCCACATCCTTTCGCGCATCAACGCCAAGGCTGTATACTATATTGAGGACGACATCCGCGACGGTCAACCTCTCATCGTGCCCAACGACATGCGGGCCTACAAGAAGTGGAGCCCGCTGGACCCTTACATTCCTGAAATCGCCGAAATTCCGAAATTCATACTCATCGTCAAGGATGAGTACTTTCTCGGCTGGTATGAGGAGGGGAGGTTGGTGGGTGACAGCCATGTGTGCATTGGCAAGAAGGACGGCTGGACGCGGGCAGGCGTTTACAGCGTGAAGGACAAGGACCCCGACCATGTCTCACGCAGCTACACCAACGCCTATGGCGAGCCGGCGCAAATGCCCTGGGCGCTGAGGATCTACGAGCATGTGTGGATCCATGCGGGGGACATCACACAGGGCAATTGCTCCCACGGTTGCATCAACCTGCCGGTCTTCGTGGCTCCCAAACTCTTTGCCTGGGCGGACCGAGGGACCGCCGTGGTCATCGTCGAATCGCTGGATGACGTGGAGTACGTGCTCGCCAATAATCGATCCAACTGCGAGCTGTTTGCCAAGAACTGCCGGAGCAGGCAGGCACGGCTGAATTAGTGCGACCCGGTGCGCGGGTCTTCTCGGCCGACATGATCCATTTTCTATTGAGAGCTTTTGATATACAAGCTTCCCCACTTGTGCAGGTCCTAATCTTCATGATTCTGAGGTTCAGAATCTGAGCGATGGACAGAGAGGTGTGCTGCATGCTGTGCACGTCCTATTACTGGTTCCGGCGGTTCACTGTTCAATCCTCTCGGTGCTATCTCCGTCTCCATGTCTCAGACCCATGGTCGCCTCCATACGCCGTTTCATCCTGCCCCGGTCGCAAGTTCACAAGTCTTGACTTGTGTCAAAAGAAATCCTGAACAGTTGGGGTATTGTCCTCGCCGAGGTCCTCCGTCAACCGGGTAACCCAACAGCAAACCTTTGGACAGTCGGGAAAGAGAGGAGCATGGAAAACCAAAAGCATTCTCGAAAGAGGAGGAGATCCTGGTACTGGGCCGGCATTTTGCTCCTGGTCCTGGCTCTGGGGGGGGCTTTTGTGAGCTTCGGTCCCCCGGGCTTGTATGCAAGGTCAGGAACGCCGGAGTTCTGTGCAAGCTGCCATGTCATGGAATCCCAGTATGAAGCCTGGTTCCACCAGGGTGGCCACCGCCGGGTGAAGTGCATCGACTGCCATTTGCCCAACGACAACCTTCCAAGGCATGTCGTCTGGAAGGGGATCGAAGGAATGCGGGACGCGTTCATCTTTTACTCCGGTCAGGTTCCGGAGAACATCAAGCTCTCGGAGCATGGCGCGGCCATCCTGCAGGAGAACTGCCTGCGATGTCATGAAGAGACCCTCTCG
>CAZEOY010000216.1:4613-6291 GCA_964513835.1 uncultured Syntrophobacteraceae bacterium | reverse complement strand
CTCAACCCTGCCGGACCAGGAGGAGGCATTGAGCCTGATGCAGTTCGGGTATTTGCCCGTAGCCGAAAAGATGGGACCCGGAGTGATGCTGATCCCGCATGACATGGCGGCATCGTAAAGGGCGAACGAGTCGATCCCCTCGGGCATCTCCACCCAGAGGAAATGGCCGCCTTCGGGATGCGAAACACGGGTTCCGGGAGGGAAAAACCGTCCAACGGCCTCCGCCATCTGGGCCGTCTGGGAGGCATAAGTCCGGCAGAGACGCCGCAGGTGCCGGTCGTAGCCGCCGTTGGTGAGGAACTCGGCCACCGCCAGCTGGGTGGGCGTCGGAGTCGAAATGTTCGTCATCAGCTTGATCTGCTCAACCTCCGCCTGGTAGCGTCCCGGTGCAACCCATCCCACACGGTAACCGGGGGCCAGAGTCTTGGAAAAAGAGGAACACAGCAGCACAAGACCTTTGCGATCGTAGGCCCTGGCGCTGACCGGACGCTCGGATGTGAAAGTGAGATCCCCGTGGATGTCATCTTCGATGAGGGGGATGTCGCGGGCCGTCAGCAGTTCCACCAGCTCCTGCTTTCTTTCCGACGGCATGAGGCTTCCTATGGGGTTGTTGTAGTTCAGATTGAAAAGACACGCGCTGATCCGATTGTGGTCCATGGCATAGCGAAGAGCCTCGACGCTGACGCCGTCCCTCGGATGGCACGGCACCTCCAGGGCCCGAAGCTTCAGATTTTCGATGAGCAGGAGGAAATTGTAGTAGGTCGGGGATTCGACCACCACGATATCCCCCGGCTTGCATGTGGCTCGAAGCGACAGCATCACCGCCTCGACACATCCGGCCGTCGTGACGATCTCCTCGGGCGCCAGGCTGCAGCCGAAGCCCAGACTTCGTTTGGCGATCTGAGTCCGAAGGCTCCTGCAGCCGGGTGGCACATCATAGGAGACGCTCGGAATGGGGTGGCGGCGCACGGCCGCAGCCAGCATCCGGTTCAGCCGCTCGATGGGAAGATGCTCGGGATTCGGGATAGCTGCCCCCAAAGGGATGACGCCATCCTGGCCGGCCGCGCGAAGGATGGAAAGGCTCAAGGCCGTGTTTCCCACCCGCGTGGGATTGAGGGACTCGCGAGAAAGGTCAGGCGCTGCCGGAATGGCCGGGACCCTGGCATTCACATAATAGCCGGACTGGGGGCGCGCCTTGATGACTCCCCGGTCCTCCAGAAAATTGTACGCTTCCAGAACGGTGCTGACGCTGACGCTGAACTGTCGACTGAGTGCCCTCACCGACGGAATGCGCTCACCCGCCCGAAAGATCCCCTGTTCGATCATCTTCGCCATGCGCCCGGCCACCTCTTCGTAGAGTGTCTTGGGCGCGGCGGAACCGCAGCTTTCCCAGGTCATGGTCTCAGCCCCTTTCCCGCCCCGGGAAACAGTTTTCCCCATTGAGGCCCATAACAGTTGATCAAATTACTCAACTGTATTGATAACAATTCAATCCATCTGCATCTGTTATGATTTCACAAATCGCCTATCCTGTCACCATGATTCGTTGGATCAGTGCAAAACCTCAGGGATGCAAGGAGGGGATGATGCTTCTCAATCTGGAGAAAGGCTCCATGGTAACGGTCGAACTGCACCAGCAGGACTGTCTGGTGCAGTGCCGGGGCGGCAGGGTATGGAT
>CAZEOY010000216.1:0-4603 GCA_964513835.1 uncultured Syntrophobacteraceae bacterium | reverse complement strand
ATCACCGTTGAGGGTAATCTGCGGGACTATTTCCTGGAGGGAACCGGCGAGCGCCTGGTTTCAGGGCCCGGCAGAATGGTGATTGAAGCCCTTGACGGGACGTGTCTCGGAATGCATTCCGAATCCGAGCTCACGGTATACATCAACGAGGATTACTGCGCCACGGGTCCCGCATACCGCAGAGGCGCCCACGGGAGCAAGCCTCAGACTTTCTGGAGGAAGCATCTGAAACGACCGGGCGCCCTGCTCATTCATACCAAAGCCAGCTCGGTCTGATCGACGGGGGCGACACACGCCCCCTTCAACTGGAAACCCGAGACCCGACACTCAAGCCGAGAGACCCAAATCCTCCTCCATCACCAAGTAAGCCTCGTTCCCTGTCCAGAAGAGAAAACGGTGGCAATGAGGGCACTGGAGGATGGTCTCGTCTCTCTGAAGCTCAATGAATTTCTGAGGCGGAATGTTCAGGTGGCACACCTGGCAGGTGCCGCCCTCCACCGGGGCGACGGCGATGCCGGCCTGCCGGGACAGAAGGGAGTCGCACCGCTTGAGGAGAGTGGGATCGATCTTCGCCCTGATCTCGGCGGCCACGGCATCGTAGTGGTCCAGCCGCTCCTTGAGCCGGTCGGCTTCTTGCTGCAGTGTCTTCTTGTTTGCTTCCATGCTGATTTTGTGCGTTTCAACCTCTCTCTCGAGCGTCTTGAGATCCTTGGCCAGAGAGTCGAGCTGCTCCATGACTTCAAGGGCTTCATCCTCCTTTCGCCTGATTTCGGCCTTGAAGTCATCGATCTCTCTCAGGATGGCCTGGTATTCCTTGTTTGTCTTCACTTCGTTCATCCGAATCTTGCATCGGGCGATCCGGTTGTCCAGATCCGCTATGGATTGCTCCAACGCGCGGTGCATCTTCCTGGCATGGTCGCTCTCTGCCCGTCGGGTGAGAAGAGCCTGTTCGTAGCGCGTGTATTCCTGTTCGATTTCGGCGATGCGCTTCGGCGTATCGTTGCAGCCGCGGATCAGTTCACTCTTTTTGTCCTCCAAAACCTGGAGCTCGACGAGATATCTGAGTTGTTGGAGCAAGGTATTCCTCCTGTATTTTACAGTATCCAGAACGGGTCTTCCTCCCGGCTCGCCGCGAAGACCTCCAATTCACAATGATTCAGGGACGCTTGAGAGCGCAGATACTCAGCCACGGGAGCAACAATGATTCTCTCCGAAGCGAAGTGTCCCATATCGATGAGCGCGATTCCCTCCTCAAGGGCACGCTGAGCCTCATGATACTTGATGTCGCCCGTGAGGTAGACATCCACTCCTTCCCTGGCCGCGAGCTCCACAAGGCTGCCGCCGCTGCCCGTGCACAGGGCCACACGCGACACGGGGCGAGAAGGGTCTCCCACCACCCGGATCCTCACCCCGTTTGAAATCCGGAGCACTTCCTCGGCAAACGCTTTCAACGGAACGGCACGGGGCAGCACACCGATTCGACCCAAGCCCGAGTAACGCTCCTCGTGACGCAATGACGGATCCACTTCAAGGGGCCGCAGGGAGCTCAAAGAGAGCATTTCCGCCAGGGTATCATTGGTCCCGGCCCTGGCCACGTCGAGGTTGGTGTGAGCAGCGATCAGATTGACGCCGCTGCGAAGCGCCCGTGTGATCAGGCTGCCCGGAAACTGATCGACGCGCACGGCATTCAGAGGCTTGAGGAAAAGCGGGTGATGCGTCACCAGGCACTGACAGCCGAGCTGCTCCGCCTCCCCTATGGTTTCCGGGGTTGGGTCCAGGGCCACCAGAAGACGCTCGACCTTCGCCGTGGGATCTCCCACCTGCAATCCGCACCGATCCCAGCCCGCAGCCAGGCGAAACGGGGCATAGGCATCCAGCCATTCGAGAACGTTGTTGACGCAAACCATGGTCTTAGATTCTTCCCCTAAATGAGAGAAGGGGTGTTCCTGTTCAGAACACCCCTTCATCTTGCCTCGAAGCCAAGGGTTGAGCGACTGTTTGTGTCGGCTTCAATCCCCTGTAAATTTTCTCGGGCGCGACCTTCGAGAACCTTTGTCCGGCTGCCATTTCCATTCGAACCAACTCTGCCTGCGAAAACTGATGGGCCCACCTGGCCTCGAACCAGGGACCTACCGGTTATGAGCCGGTGGCTCTACCAACTGAGCTATGGGCCCCACACCTGAAACCATCCTTGAGCCGCTCAATTAAAGAAAAGGGCTCAATCCTTGTCAAGCTATTTTCCACGTCAGAACCACTTCCTGCCGCGTTTGGACGTGTCCTTTGCGTCCGCTGCCGCCTCTGGCGCGAGCGACTTTGGCTTTGGAACCGATTCGGGAGAAAGCTGCCGCACCTTCTCATAATACAAAGCGGCCTCATCCGCCTGGCGCAGCTCCTCATACAGGCGGGCGAGGGCCAGGTTGATGCCGGGGTGCTCCGAATCCAGGGTCAGGGCCTTCTTCAGGCACTCGACCGCCTTCTGAGGCTTCCTCTGACTCCTGAAGCTCCGGGCCGCACACTCATAAAAGGCCATTTCCCGCGGATACTCGGCGATCGCGTCTCGAATCCATGTCTGCGCCAGCTCATACAGCCGTCCCTCGATCAACATCTCGACGATCCGCAGGTAAAGCTTCTTCCCGAGCCTGTCCCCTTCTTTGAACTTCTTGAGCATATCGCCCAAGGCTTCGTGCTTCCCCTGCCGCATGAGGCAATAAGCCAGTCCGATCCGCAGCTGGATGTCGCCCGGGTTGAGGAGCAATCCCTCCTGAAAGGCCTGGAAAGCGAGCGCGATGGTTTTGGGGGAGTCCATCTCCTTGAAAAAGCTGAGATCCACATCGGCAGTCTGCTTTCTGGTGGAGCCGCCCAGAAAACGCCGTTCCACATCCAGGAGGATGGTGCCGATTCTGCCAAAGATCTCGGGGCTCCGAACCTGAGCGCTGACCTCTCTCAGCTTCGTCAATGCCTGGCTGATCTTGCCGGCATTGATCAGAAAATCCGTCACATCCTGGTGCACGACCACACGGTCATGGGGAAGGGTGACGAGCTGATCGACCAGCTTGGCTGCATAGACGGACAGCCCCAGAACCTGGGCTCTGACCGCCATACCGTTCAAAGCCTCCGCCACTTCCCCCAACGGGTCGCTGTACGGCGGAAAATTCATCCTGGCTTCGGCGAGAAGCCTGGAGATCTCGTTGAAATTGTCCTGCTTGAGAAGAAGCATCAACAAAGGCTTGAAGCTTGCCACATGATAGGGGTCGAAAGACACGGAAGTCTGGTAACTCTTGAGCGCTTTTTCCATGATGCCGCGCTTCTCATAAAACTTTCCGTATTGGTAGAAGGCCCGGGACAGAAGCCAGTGCGTCAGGACGCGATTGGCTTCAGACTTGGCGATCTCCAGCGCCAGGAAGAGATTGCTCTCGGCTTCAAGCCACTCCTGCCTATCCGTTCCAATCCGGGCAAGCCCAAGGTAAATCTCGAAGCGCTGATCCCTCTCTATTCCCTCCATCTTCAGGCATCTCGAGTAGAGCCGATGGGCATCCTCCAGCTTCCCCTCGTCAAAAAGGCTCCGAGAGATGGAAATCTCCCGGTCTATGTGATCGGTGCCGAACCTCTCCCTGAAGACCTTCCGGACCATCGCCTCCAGGGCCTGCTGACTCAGCGGATCCGTCAGGATATGGTTCACCCCCTGAGCCAGCATGCGAAGGCCATTCATGACATTGACCTCGGACAGTATGGCCACGACCGGCAGGGACGATGTGGCTCCCAGACTCCGGATCTCCCCCAGGAGATCGATCCCGGTCTCATCGCCGGAGCAAGACAGCATGACCAGGTCGATCCTGTTGGAAACGATCGCCTGGATGGCGTCCGGAAGGTTTTCGGCGATGAGGATCTCGCGCAGCCCGCACATTCGCAGGCAGGAGAGGTAATATTTGCGCTTCTTCGGCAGCTCGTCAAAAAGCAGCACCTTGATTCCTGACAAGCCCGCCATTTCCTCATCATCCCTCATGATCCGGCTCGCTGAATAGGTTTCCAGTTTCTGGTTTCGGGGTTCGGGGTTCTGGGTTCTGGGTTCTGGGTTCGAGCCAAACTAATCGACTTCCGGATTCCGACCTCCGATCTCAGGTTTCAATGAAGCTTTTGAGCTCCTTGCGACGGCTCGGGTGCCTCAGCTTTCTCAGCGCCTTGGCCTCGATCTGCCTGATTCGCTCCCTCGTGACGGCGAAGTCCTGCCCGACCTCTTCGAGGGTGTGATCCGCCTTTTCACCGATGCCGAAGCGCATGCGAAGGACTTTTTCTTCCCGCGGCGTCAAGGTCGCCAGAGCCTTCCGCGTTTGCTCGCTCAGGTTCAGGTTGATCACCGCATCCACCGGCGAGGCCACCCGCTTGTCCTCAATGAAATCCCCCAAATGGCTGTCCTCCTCCTCGCCGATGGGGGTCTCCAGGCTGATGGGCTCTTTGGCGATCTTGAGGACTTTTCGAACCTTCTCCACGGGAAATTCCATTTTCTCGGCGATCTCCTCGGGAGTGGGCTCCCGGCCGAGCTCCTGAACCAGGTAGCGCGAGGTGCGGATGAGCTTGTTGATCGTCTCGATCATGTGCACGGGGA
>CAZEOY010000215.1:0-6304 GCA_964513835.1 uncultured Syntrophobacteraceae bacterium | reverse complement strand
AAGCATGTGAAGATTCACCAAGGATCTTTGCTCCCTTTGCAGAGTCGAATAGGCCGAAATACCGGACCGGGTTCTTGACAACCTGAAAATCTTCACAAAAAAAGGTCGGTTCCTTGATATGAGACATAAAAATGTCAGGATGTTGATTGAGATATCTGTGTAGCGAAGTTGTGCCACTCTTAGCTGCACCAAGAATGAAGAGGTTGGGTTTATTAATAACAGATAATATTCCGTCTGACATATATGAAATTCCTCAGCCTGCCAAATACAAGGCAGTACAGCGTCTCTTTCACCATAAATTCCGGCCCACTATTTCACTGGTACAGCTCGACAGAATATGGTGATCCTGTTCCTCTTGCGTCATCCCCGCATGCTCCCCGCCTGGGGCCTGCGGAGACAAGCTTTGGCGGGGTTCCGGCCATCTGAAAGCCTCTGGGTTCCCGCCAGGGACATGCGGTAATGACGATTGGCGCCATGTCCACGTCGGCGCAAGTCCCCGCGCGCGTCAAGGAGAGCGCTGTTCGGGTGAGCGACCCATATCCATCCTGCCCTTCAAAGTCAAGCGGAACTGAGACTCCCTGTCAAGGCTCGATGGGGGCCGAAGGCTTCTCCCGGCATCCATGCCTGCCTGCAGCGCCCGGTCTCATTTGCTCCAACGGAGTGAGATGGGGGTCCCCACGGCCGAATACGATTTGAGGTTGTCAGCCATCGGCCGTTATGACAAGAACAAAACACGGAAAAAAGCGATGCACAGGAGGCTGTTTTAGGCTGATGAAGGGGAGCCCGGCATTGACCGAAGCCGCCCACACAATGTAATCTACCCGTATCGGATCTTCGTGCAGGGCAGCACCATAAAGTGTCCAACATTTGAGCCGTCATGCCGGCTTGAGGACCGCCGGCAAGAGACGAGGGGAAAGTGGACACCTTCCCGCGTGACGCGGTAATGAGTGCGAGCGGGTCCTTGCCGCTTCCGATGCGTGCTTTGACGATGGATTTGTTGCAGGATCACTGATTTCCGAGAGTTCACAAGTAGTGGCTCAAATGACTTGGATACTGGGCATATCGGCATTCTACCATGATAGCGCGGCTGCGCTCGTCTGCGATGGCGAAGTGGTCGCTGCGGCGCAGGAGGAGCGATTCACCAGGAAGAAGCACGATCACGGCTTCCCGGGGCATGCGGTGAAATACTGCCTGAAAGAGGCGGGTATCGGGCCGAGCGATCTTGAGGCAGTCGTTTTCTATGAAAAGCCTCTCCTGAAATTCGAACGCTTGATGGAAACTTACCTGGCATTTGCGCCCCGGGGACTGGGCTCTTTCATCCGCTCCATGCCGATCTGGCTCAGGCAGAAGCTCAGGATTCCCCGCGAGATCGATATGGGTCTTGACAATTCTTACGAGGGCCCCATCTACTTCACCCGGCACCACGAATCGCATGCAGCAAGCGCTTTCTTTCCTTCGCCCTTCAGGACGGCTGCAATCATTACCCTCGACGGGGTCGGTGAATGGACGACAACGAGCTGGGGGCTGGGCGAAGGCAACAGAGTTGAGCTGAAGAGGGAAATCCGCTTTCCGCACTCCGTGGGGTTGCTTTACAGCGCCTTTACCTATTACACCGGTTTCAGGGTGAACTCGGGCGAGTACAAACTCATGGGTTTGGCCCCCTATGGGGTGCCCAGGTTCATGGACCACATTCTCGGCAAGATGATGGATTTGAGGGAAGACGGCTCATTCTGGCTGGATCAGTCCTATTTCAACTACTGCTCAGGACTCACCATGACGAGTCGGAAGTTCCACGATCTTTTCGGCGGGCCTCCCCGCGAGCCCGAAGGCCCGCTGACTCAGAGGGAGATGGACCTCGCAGCGAGCGTTCAGAAGGTCACTGAAGAGGTCATGATGCGCATGGCATGGCATGTCCATTCGCAGACAGGGCTGGAGAACCTCTGCCTGGCTGGTGGCGTCGCTCTGAATTGCGTCGGCAACGGGCGTCTGCTCCGCGAGGGACCGTTCAGGCGCATCTGGATTCAACCTGCTGCCGGCGATGCCGGTTGTGCGGTGGGAGCGGCCCTGTTCACCTGGCACCAGATACTGGACCATCCGCGCGAACCTCTGCCCGGGGACAGTATGAACGGCTCCTACCTCGGGCCGCGGTTCAGTCAGAGCGAGGTAAAGAGCTACCTCGATGGCCTGAGCGCAAGGTACGAGATCCTGGATGAAGACGCTCTCGTGAAAAGAGTTGCTGAAATGCTCGCCAAAGGCAAGGTTGTGGGGCATTTTGCAGGGAGGATGGAGTTCGGACCTCGGGCACTGGGCGGGCGGAGTATCCTCGGCGACGCGCGCTCGAGCAAGATGCAGTCGATCATGAACGTGAAGATCAAGTTCCGCGAATCGTTTCGACCCTTTGCACCAAGCTGCCTTGAAGAGCGTGTATCCGATTACTTCCAGCTGAATACCGAGAGCCCGTACATGCTGCTTGTGGCTCCGGTGGTCGAGAAGCGCCGCAGGGAGATGTCAGAAAAGGAGAGCAGGCTGTTTGGCATCGAGAGGCTCAACGTCCAGCGTTCCGACATACCGGCCGTCACTCACGTGGACTATTCGGCGCGTATTCAGACGGTGAGTCGGCGGACCAATCCCCGTTTTCACAGGCTCATCGAGGAATTCGAGAGGTTGACCGGCTTCGGGGTCATCGTCAACACCTCTTTCAACATACGCGGCGAGCCCATTGTCTGCACTCCGGAGGACGCTTACAAGTGTTTCATGTTTACCGACATGGATGCGCTCGTTCTGGAGAATGCCGTGTGCCTCAAGAGTGAACAGCCTCCCATGCCGGGAGTGGAGGAATATAAGAGGCAATTCAAACTGGATTAGCGCGTGCGGGTAAGCGCCTTCACAAGACGGCCTTCGTGAACGCTAGATCAGCAGGGGGAGAGGGTGGCAAACAGAACAGGCATAGTCAGCGAATTCGTTCTATTCCTCAGGGAGAAGAAGACCTATTGGATGGTGCCCATACTGATTGTTTTGTGGCTTTTCGGGATCTTCATCGCTCTCGGGTCCACCGGTGCAGCGCCCTTCATCTATGCCCTCTTTTGATGGAAGATGAGGAATGTGGCGTGCGCATGACTCGTAACAATGAGGGGACGCGGGCGGAATGCATATGAGCCTTGTGGAGATCAACTGGCGGCCTGAAGCTGGCGAGCTGCGTAAGTTCGGCCTGGCGATGATTGCAGGCTTTGGCGTTATGGGTCTGTTCTTTTATCTGAGGGATGTGCATTCAGCCACCTGGGTTGATTGGTCCATCGGCACTCTGCCGATGGCGCTCTGGATAGGAGGTGGCCTGGCGGGGTTGCTTGGTTTGAGCGGCAGGAAGGCGGGGCTTCCGGTCTATTGGACGTGGATGGGAATCGCCTTTGTGATGGGCAACATCGTGAGCAGGGTGTTTCTGATGTTGCTCTATTATGGGCTGGTGACCCCCATGGGGTTCTTCATGCGGCTTTCAGGCCGCGACAAACTCATGCTTCGCCGCAGAGAGGTTGGGAGTTACTGGTGTGACGTTCCACCCTTGAAGCACGAATCTCCCTACCATCGGCAGTTTTAGAAGCCTGGCTGAGCTTTCCTTTCAGCGATGTCGGATATGGGGGGTGCCGATCAGCTCTTCATGTATCCCGTTGCTGGACGCAGGGTTATGACGGATGAAGCGGGCTGCCCAAATGATCTGTTCTTCGCCACTCGTCAGACAGATTATATTTGCATTGATCCCGGCAACGATCCTGGTGGTCCTTGTGGGAGGAGGCGTCCTGCTGGGCCGATACCTGGCTCTGCGCCAGATGTCTCAGATGGTTGAAAGCTACACCACCAAGAGATTTCTCGGAACCATAGTGGAGAAGCACCTCAGGGAAGAGATCGCGAAATCCTACAAAGACCCCGCCTTCGCTCTCAAGAACCTCGACAACTTTTCCTGGTCACCCCTCAACATTCCCGCCCCTTTTGTCGGCAGTGCGCCCATGCCGGACGACGACCCCCGGGTCGGGATCAACGCCATGGGGTTTCGCTGCGACCACGAATTGGCGGTCCCCAAGCCCGACGGCGTCCGGCGAATCTTCCTTGTCGGAGGGTCTACGGCCTACGGGTCGGGTGCCCCCGACGTGAAAAGTACGGTGGGGGCCTATCTCCAGGCTCTTCTGCAGGAGAAGTCCAATCCTTCCGGGGATATCACATGGGAAGTCGTTGTAGCCGCCAATCCGGGATGGGCCACGACCCACGAGCGCATACTCATCGAGAACCGCATCAGCCGGTTCAAACCTGATCTGGTTGTCTCTCTGTCGGGAAATAATGACGTCCATTGGGGTTTGAGGGGAAGAGACGTGATGTGGTTCCGAACCTACGCCGATGTTCATTTCTCCAATCTCGTGAAAACGTCATACGAGCTGAGCGGTCTCGACCTTTCCCGGGACGTGGTCGCAGCGGTCGGTTCTTCAGTGGCCCCGATGGATGTTGCCCGAAACCTGGCGAAAAACGTGGTCTTGGGCTCCTACGTTCTCTCCATGGAACACGTGCCCTACTGTTTTTTTCTTCAGCCGAGCATTTCGACTTCCGGCAAGCGCCTCACGGTCCGGGAGGAGCGTCATGTGGAGAGGGAAGCGAAACGAATCTCCAATATGAAGGCATACTTTCGCGAGTGTTACCATCTCATCCGCGAGAACCTTGCAGCGATGAGCGACCCCAACCTGCACTTCTTTGATCTATCCGGCATCTTCGATGGATTCGGAGAGGATGATGAAATATTCCTGGATTCCTACCATCTTGGCGACCGCGGCAATGAGACCATCGCCGAGGCCATCTTCAGAAGCATCGATTCGGTGGTCGAGAAGGATTGAGCAGGACGTTGGAACAATCCTCACAAGGGCCGATTTGCGGGTACACTGGATATCCATGAAGAGATGAGCTGCCGCCTGCTTCCCATCCGATAGCATGAAAATAGCCTTCATTCGCTACAAGTATGACCCTTTCGGCGGAGCGGAGCGCTTCACCCAGGCGCTGCTGGAGCGGCTTTCTGCAAAGGGGCTCGAGGTCCACCTGTATGCCCGCAAGTGGACCTCTGAACCGGGGGCCCGGGTTGTCGTGCATCGCGTGGGGGGACCCTCCTGGCCGTCGATTCTGGCCTACGCGAGCTTCGTGTTCCTCTTGAGCCATGCCGTTCGAAAGATCCCCTTCGATATCGTACAGTCCAATGAGCGCACGCTTTGCCAGGATGTCTACCGGGCCGGAGACGGAGTGCACGCACGCTGGCTCGAATTGCGCACGAGTCGAATGAATCGGCTGAGAAGGCTGTCGCTGCGTGTCAACCCGTTTCATGCCCTGCGACTCTGGCTGGAGCGCAGGCTGTTCGAGGATCCGGGCTTGAAAGCGGTCATCGTGAACTCCAACATGGTGAGAGGTGAGATTCTCTCACGCTTTCGCATCGATCCGGGTCGAATCGTCACCATTGCGAACGGTGTGGATCTGGATCGATTCCACCCGTCGCGCCGGGAGGGCGAAGGACTTGAGCTTCGGCGCCGGACGGGGGTGTCGGATGAGGAACTGGTCGTTCTTTTTGTGGGGTCCGGATTCGAGCGCAAGGGATTGGAATACGCCATACGCGGCCTGGCTGAGGCCGCCGTGCCCGCAAAACTCTGGGTAGTGGGAAAGGGCAGAGTCCATCCATACAGGACATTGTGCCGGGAACTGGGCCTGGAAGCCCGCGTCGAGTTCTGGGGACCCCAGGGGGACACGGCCCCTTTCTATGCGGGGGCTGATGTCTTCGTCCTGCCGACTCTCTATGACCCGTTCCCCAGCGTCGTTCTGGAGGCCATGGCATCCGGGCTTCCGGTGATCACGACGGCTCAGTGCGGTGCCGCGGAGATCATCACGCCCGGCCGAGAAGGTTTCGTTCTCGATTATCCCGAACAAACGGGACGGATCGCAGAATACCTGGAGGTCCTGGGAGTACGGGAGGAACGCAGGAGAAGGGGGAAGGAGGCGCGGGTGCGGGCCGAGGATTTTCCCTGGGAGCGTACCCTCAGGGAGCTGGAGGCGCTTTATGATCGCCTCCTGTCAGGACGGGTCTGAGCGGGACCGCGAAGAACCGTCCATCGCCGACCCCGGCGCCGGAAGCAGCGATGATCTGCTGTGTCACGGCGTCGGGTCTTCTATCTTCGGCTGGGCTTCCTCATATCCCTTTGGGAGCTGGAAGGTTAGGACTGCAGCTCCGGAAGGTCCTTGAAATGATCGAGTGCTCCGGGGTTGGCGAGCGCATCCTTGTTCTTCACTT
>CAZEOY010000214.1:5335-6322 GCA_964513835.1 uncultured Syntrophobacteraceae bacterium | reverse complement strand
TGCAGACCATGCCGAGAGCATTGAGGAATGGACATGCGCGTGGATTCCGGGTCACAAGCCCTTCCCAAACAGGCCTGAATGCATCCAACCGATGACCATCGACGAAATAATCGATCAGCCCGCCCAAAAACGATTCGACCTCGGCCGTCCGCTGATGGATGCTCTCCAGAACAATCGAAAGCGCGCCGAAAGACTCCTGCTTTGCCAGGGTCGAGAGAAGTTGCCCCAGTTGCTCGAACGATCCTCTCTGAATCAAACCGCTTTTGCGGGCCAACAACTGCATGAATGAAGAGTCAATGCCCTTTTGTTCTGCGATAAGCAAAAGGAGAGAGAAGAACTCCTGAATTGCCATCAGATCTTGCTCATCCATCTGCATTGTGATTTCAAAACACTTCCCTATATCACCAACCTTTAAGGCACAATATGCCATAGCTAATTGAATTTCATTTCCATGAACACCAAGGTTATTAGCTTTCTTGAAGTGAAAGAATGAATTATTGTAATCATAGACATTCAGATAGGATAATCCAAGAATGTAGTGTATCTCAGGATCTTCGTCGTTCTTATCTAAGAAATCACGTGAGAACAACACTGTCTTGATGTATTCTCTATTGTGGAACAGACAAACAGCCAAAGCTTTATGAAGCTCTTGTTCGCTCACCATATATTCTTGAGGAATCTCCGTTGTCTTCCTCTCTGCAGGAAGAAGACAGTATTCATAACATGACATAAGGCAAGGAAGCGCCAAGTCATATTGTTTTTGATTGTAATAGGCTGCACCCAAAAAATAGCGCGCCGTATTTTGGTTGGGCTGTACACTCAAGGACCTCTTTGATGCCTCTATCGTTCTGCAGTGGTCTCCTGCCGCAAAATACAAGCGACTCATGGCATTGAGCATCATCGCCTTCAGGCTGCTGGGGGCACCCTCCAGCCGCATCCCCCGTTCCAGCAGGTCAAGACACTCGCCCGTTCTGTCCAGAGCCTCCA
>CAZEOY010000214.1:711-5325 GCA_964513835.1 uncultured Syntrophobacteraceae bacterium | reverse complement strand
AGACCACGAAAGGGTCGCGAGGATCACTCTCGACATGGTGCCTGAGGATTGCGAGGTTCCGCTCGAGTTTTCGATTCAGAACCGAGGCGTCAACATCGTAGCCGTAGTGGTCGATCACAAAGGCAGCGTTCGCCGTGGCGGCCCTCGATCTTCTGAGGGCGTCATCCACGGACTCGTGGACCGGCCTTTCATACTGGATGCCAGGAAGTCTTCGAAAGAACCGGTAATTGTGGTTCACACCATAGCAAGCTCTATTGCTTTGCGCACCATGGTGGCACCGGATCATCACCACATAGGCCTCAATTCCCAGGGCTCCCGCCGCCTCCCGAAGGGCCGTGGAGCGCCCGAGCAGATTGAGGCGCTCGTCGGCGTCCAACTGCAGCACCCAGTCTCCAGTGGCATGACGGAGCGCCTCATTCCTTGCCGCAGCGAAATCATGCACCCACTTGAAATGATGCACCTGGGCTCCAAAGGATTCTGCGATCTCCACGGTTCGGTCATTAGAGCCGGTGTCGACCACCACGATTTCGTCCACATAGGGGGCTGCGCTGGCGAGGCAGTCGTGGAGAGCTTCCTCTTCGTCTTTCACGATCATGCAAAGAGAGATGGAGGACATTTCACGGGTCATCTCGATGTCTCGGTGCAACGGTCGAAAGGCGCGGCAGGACAACAGTGCATGTCTCCCCGTGCAGGTGAGGGCTGCTTGAGATCGTTTGGCCACAGACGCGAACGGCCTGAACACATGGCAAAGCTGCGCTCTGGCCTTCGGCGGTGAGAAAACGCAGAGATATCCATGGAATTGAGCAGGGTCGTTCATCTGTTGTAACGGAAGCTTCCGGGCCTTCAGACGTTCAGCGAAATGGGCGCATCCCCCGCCGCTGAAGGGTGATACTCGTTACCCTCTTCCGCGACCGAGGAGGCTTTTCCGCTACCATTGTTCCCGTGCTCCTCGGATTCGGCGAGGCTGAGGAACCTCGAGAGGATTTCAGAGAGCTCAGAGCTCACAGGATCATGGTTCAAACCTTCCCGGCATACATCGATGGCGTCTTCGACCATCCCGCAGTCTGCGAGCGTCTCAGCAACATTCCCGTAAATCGCTGGATCTCCCGGAGCAATGGCCAGAGCCCTTTCGAAGGCCTGCCTGCCACCGTTAAGGTCACCTGCAAGGCAAAGGGATCTCCCCATCCGAGAGTGGATCGCTGCGACCTCTGTCGAGAGGCCCTCCGGACTCCATGAGGTTGTGCCCATGCGTCTCAGCAATTGTCCATACTCATCCCAGTCATCTTGGTGTCCATATCCCTTCCGAAGATACACTTGCAGAAAGGATGCAGCTGTATCCCACTCACCCACGGCCTTCAGCATCTCGTAACAGTTGTGAAGGATGTCGGGATCATCGGGACTCAGGTCAAAAGCCCTGTATAAAATCTCCAGGGCCCCCTCGGCATCTCCCTGCTGGCAGATGACGGTAGCAAGATTGGAGAGAGCGGCAGCATGATGCGGGTCATGCTCCAAGGCCATCTCAAAACAGGCCTTCGCATGATCAATCTTTTCCCTCATGAACTGAGCCTCTCCCTGCCCATTGAAGAAGTCGGCCGCACTGTCCAGGCCTGCAGGCTTATCTGAGGCTCGAAGATCTTTGAGCTTGCGCACAGCTTCCTCATCATGGGGATGCTTCGCGACATAGGCATCCAGGACGAGGCGGGCATCTTCCCTTCGGTCAAAGGCGAAAAGCACCTCGGCGCAGTTCATGACCGCATCACGATGCTCCGGATCCAGTTCCAGGGCTCGCATGAGGCTGTTGAGCGCATCCTCTGTCTTGCCCTGGCGCCAGTACGCCGTACCCAGTCTGCTGTGAGGACCTGGATGGAACGGGTTGAATTGAGCGGCCATTCGAAAGGATTCCTCTGCTTCTGCAAAGCGCCCCTTCGAGAACGCCGCCTCACCCTGCCCCAACCATTCCTCCATGGAGGCAGGCTTATAGTTGCCGCCCCAGAAAGGATCCCTGTCGCTTGAATGTCCCGCCAGCATGCCAGTTGGCCTCCTGATTGTTGGATTGCTCCAGCCGGGGATTCTCGTTCGCTGACTCACCCGCTGCGTTGAGATGGAGCCCCTGCCGGAGAGATTACCGTTCTTGACATCGTCTCCACCCTCCCGGCTAACAATCTTCATGCCAATGCAACGAGTGATGCGATACAGGAGTGTTCTCCCAAAGGGGGATTCGCGAGACAGGCACTCAGGAGGGTTTTCAGCCCACATTCGTTGGAGGGATGATGCACATGCCGGGCAGTCGGTCCATGCCTTGGAATGTGAAACAACTCAGAATTAGGAGGAGCACAAAGGAGTCAAGATGATGACAGCTTTCTCAACAAATGGGCTCCATGATCCTCAAGAAATTGACACCCCTCTCCACCAGGGCAGAGGGTGTCGGCGAACGCCTGCAAACAAAACCTACACAGCCTTGAGATAACTGGTATGCACCCTCCTGATGGGTCGCAAGCGAATGGAGCGGATGCGATCCAGGACTTGCGTGCCGACCTTCTCCCAGGTGTAATCAGTCCTGACATGAGCGAGGGCTTTGGCAGCCTTATCCCTGGCCTCTCCGAGATGCTCAAAAACGTGGCGCATCGAGTGCCCGAGCGCGCGGACGTCGGGTTCGAGAACCCAGCCCGAGCCGCCGACAAAATCGATGTCTTGCGAGACGAAGCCCTTCCGCTGAGATAACACTCGACAGCCGATTTCGTCGGTACAAAAGTCGTCGGTAGCCCCCCCGGCTGTCACGATCACCGGAACCCCGCAGGCCATGGCCTCCAAAACCGGAAGCCCAAAGCCTTCACCCCGGTAGGGGTGAACCAGGCAGTCACTGGCCGTGAAAAGACCAGGCATGTCGGACTCGGCCAGCATGTCGGTCATGTAGAGGATCGCCGGTGCGTCCGGATCGCTTTGAATCGCCCGGATGGCTTCGCCCGCCCCCTGTCCCCTGTAGAAACTGTTCTGTCCCAAGTCCTTGATGACCAACACCACGTCATCATTCCTGCTGAAAGCATCCCGGTATGCCTGCAGAAGGATATCCACCCCTTTTCGCCAGATTGTCCCGCCAACAAAGAGGAACTTGAATTTCCTGGTTGTCGCAAGGGGATAAGGCTTGGCATCAGGACTGAAAAGGGAGGTATTCACCCCGTTGGGAATGACTCGGACCCTGTCGGAAGGTATCCCGCTCGACACAAAGGAACGGAACACATGACGGCTGGGAACCCAAATCTCGTCGACCAGTGTGCTCATGGGGGCGACCCATTCCTTCGGAACCCGCCCGTACTCCCAAGGCTGGATCATCACCCAGTGCCCCTCCTGCGGTGGCGTGAAACAAGGGGGCCATTGGTGACGAACGTGAACATCGCAGGGACCAGACAGAGGAGCGCCTGTGAGGTCCGCAATTTTGCGAAATCGCGGGTCCGCCTCAACGTCCAACTGATCGGGCTCATAGGGAATCAAAGCCAATTCATGTCCTGTCTCCGAAAGAGCGAGACACAATTCACGGTTGACGAGCGCCAGGGAGTGACTCACGAGTTGAGAACCTTCCCAACAGATGCGGAATCGATCTCCAGTTGGCACAGGAGCCGATGGGGCTTCCTTTCTGCCGGGAAGACGATCCTGTGAGCCAATGAAGGAATCGCACACATTTCCATTCAGTCGCGACTGCTCAGCCGGAACACCATGAAGAATCTCCTTCAGGCGGAGGCCTGCGAGAGGGGCGATGGTTCCCCAATCCCATCTTTCCTCCATGTCCTTTCGGGCTCTTTTGCCGAGCAGCTGCCGCAGCTCCGAGGAGGCAGCAGAAAGTCTCATTAATCTCTTCAAGTGTTCCACAGAGGGTTCCGCCCAGTTCTGACCTCGATAGAATGAGAATTCCTCGCGTGCGTCAATCTGCACCAAACCGTCGATGTCAAGCAGCCACGAATTGTCGTCGGTCATGAAATCCAGATTGCCACCCCAGCGTGTGGCTATGACGGGCAAGCCACATGCCATGGCCTCCATGTGCGGCCGCCCCCACCCTTCCCCCCTGGATGGCGCAATGTAGACATCGGCAGAGTTGTAAAGGTTCGGCATCTGAGGCTCTGGAATCTGTTCTGTCAATACAAGAATAGGGGCGCAGTCAGCTCGTGAAGACCCAAGGGAAGCGAGAAACTCGTCAATGCGGGATTCAATGCACGCGCTTGTCTCTCTCTCGACAGAGTTGATCGGATACGTGCGCAAGACAAGGCGCACGCTGTCCTTGGCTCCAAAGGCCTGTGCCCAGGCTCGGAGGAGCACATCCCAGCCTTTTCGATGGGACCACTCAAAGACAGAAAGAAATGTTATCGCACCGTCAGGGGGAGGCGCCAGAAGCGGGTGGGCTCCAGGGCGAAATCTATTGACGTCCACGCCCTCGGGCAGGCGCAAAATGGGAACGCGTACCCCGGCTTTCCGGAATGTCTCCACATTGAAGATTGAAGGGACCCAGATTTCCTCCATGCGGTTGCATCGTTCCACCCAGTCAGGAGGCAACCCGTCGGTCTCAAAGGTGGTTCGGCCAACGTGGTATCCAATCCAAGAAGCCCTGTCGAATGAATAAGCGGG
>CAZEOY010000214.1:438-701 GCA_964513835.1 uncultured Syntrophobacteraceae bacterium | reverse complement strand
GTGAAGCACCCCAACAGGATGGGGAGCGAACGAACGGTCCAGGAGCCGGTCCAGCTCGGCACGATCGACTTCTGCCGTCATTTCCCGGAATCCTTCGGAGTGCCTTCCGATGCTTCGCGCTGCAACAGGCTCACCACTCCGTCCCAGGTGAAGCAAGAAGGCGCGTGCTTCGCTGGCGTACCCACTGGGATCGAAGATCGGAGCCATCCAAACCGTCGCAGCTGGCTTATCAGGAGGTGTTGAAACGGCACGACCGGGATGCG
>CAZEOY010000214.1:0-428 GCA_964513835.1 uncultured Syntrophobacteraceae bacterium | reverse complement strand
GGGCGGTCTCCTCCCATGTGAAGCGTGAGGCACGTTTTCGGCCGGCTTCTCGGAGGCGGGAGGCGAAATCGCGATCACGAATCAGCCGCACCAAAGACCGGGCAACTCCGGTCGCATCCTCTGGACCGTGCAAGAGTGCAGCCTCTCCGGCCACTTCGAGCAAGGAGGTTGTGTTTGAACAGATGACGGGGCACCCCGCGGCCATCGCTTCAATCACTGGAAAACCAAAACCCTCGTACCTGGAAAGCAGAACCATCGCCGTTGCCCGGCTGTACAGGAATTCGAGGACGGCTCGGGGGAGAAAGTCTGTGAAAACCACTTGCCCCAGGAGTCCCATTTCTCGGATCCTCTCGTACCACGGTCTGCTGGAAACGTTCTTGCGTCCAGTCACTACCAGCTGGAGCGGTTGAACGCGGCTCGCTTCAAGC
>CAZEOY010000213.1:0-6328 GCA_964513835.1 uncultured Syntrophobacteraceae bacterium | reverse complement strand
TCGCAGTCATCTTGCGGAAGCGGCGAATCTCTGCGGCGAAGCATATTTGCAGGGGAAAGTCTCTGGCTTGAATCAGACAGACTTGGCACTCGCCATAGCCATGACAGCAATCCGCTCTGGTGTTGACAGACCGAGTCGAGAGGTTCAGACCGGTACCGCAGTTGCTTCATCCCCTCTCGTGGCTGCGCCAAGCAATGCACACCCTTCAAGCTCCGATCCCCCCTCTTGTCCTCGGTATGGCTCCTTTTTCCCACCCGCGAGGAACATTTGACCTCCCCAGCCACTGCCTCCCTGCGCAAAGACCATCGGTCTCCGGAGTCCTCCGCTGTCGGAGTCATGGGATTCGCAGGGAGAAGTCCAGTGTTGGCGGAGCTTTGATCGCCGGTGTCAGAACGTTTTGCCAGGATATGGGTCATCATGGCAGAGGTTTTGCTTGCCACGCGGCACTGGACCTGGGTCCCAAAAGGATGGTATGAGAATTACGGAGTGGGTGTCTGCCCCAACGGCATGACAGGTGAGCCCTGAACCTGGGGGACTGTTTATGGATGATCATCGAACCCTGCGGCAATCGGAAGTCCTGGCGGCTTTTCGCCTGCTTTTTTCGCCTGAAACCGAATTCAATCTGCGATCCATCGATTCCGTCCAGCACGCTCAGCTCAAGACGGCCTACCGTAAGAAGGCTTTGAGGACTCACCCCGATCGGTACGCATCCGAGGGGGAGGAAGTGCAGCGGATTTATTCGGAGCGCTTCATACAGGTTTCTCAGGCTTACGATACCCTCAGCCATTACCTGACTCTTCGAGAGCAAGGATGGCGATGGAAGCCGGTTGCTTCAGACCAGGTGGAGCGGGCTGAAAGAAAGCCTCAACCAGCTCAACGGCAAACCTGTGCAGCGTCGAAAACCTGTCAGAGCAAGAGGCCGGAGAGGGAGGGGCCAGGATCTTTGTGGCAGCGGGGTATTCCTCGGAGATATCTGCGGTTTGCCGAGTTCCTCTATTTTTCCCGGGTGATCTCCTGGAGGAACCTTGTAAACGCCATCGTGTGGCAGCGCCGCCAGCGTCCTCGAATTGGGGAAATCGCTCAGAAATGGCGCTGGATCAGCGGCTCCCAAATCGAGGCGGCGGTGAAAGATCGCCGAGTGGGAGAACGGATCGGGGAGGTGCTTTTGCGCCACAAGCTGCTCACGCCATTCGGGTTGGGAGTCCTGCTCCGCCAGCAGCAAAGGATTCAGAAGCCGATAGGACTCTATTTCGTTCGGCATGGCCTCATGAGTGAATGGGAAGTGGGTCGCCATCTCCACAAGCAGCGGATGCACAACATGGAGTTTGCGTCGCCCTTCTCTGCCGGCTCGTTTGCTTGAGCGCCAGTTCATTTATGACCCGGCTAGTCCCACCTCCGGGAGGCTCTCCGAGAACTGTCATTTCGAGCGACAGCGAGAAATCTCGTTCATTGTAACACCACGAGTCTACGAGATTTCTTTCTCCGCTTCGCTCCGTTGGAGATGACAAAAGGCTGTTCTTGGGCAGCCTCCTGGAATGATGTGATCCTATTCCTCTTGCGTCATCCCCGCATGATGTTGGCGGGGATCTGAGCATTTCAACGAATCTGGATTCCACCCAGGGACGCGAGGGGAATGACGATCAGAGCGGCCACCCGGGTGTAGGGAGCGGCATCAATCCATTTCCGGCTGGGTCGGGCGCTTCAACCACCTGGACAGGAGCTGGCCGATTTCATTCAGGGTGAATGGTTTGGCCAGATAGTCGTCCATGCCTGCCCGGATGCAGCTTTCGCGGTCTCCTTCCATGGCGTTGCCCGTCATTGCGATGATGATGACTCCGGGATTTCCGTCCATCCGCTCTCTCTCCCGAACGCGTCGGGTTGCCTCGAATCCATCCATGACCGGCATTTGGCAGTCCATGAGCACCAGGTCGTAGTGGTCCCCCTGGATCAACCCGAGCGCCTCCTGTCCATTCTCGGCGATGTCCACCGAGAGACCCATTAGATGAAGAATGCTTTGGCCAACCTCCTGGTTGATGGCGTTGTCTTCGACCAGCAGCACCTTGAAGCCTTCAAACCGTGGCAGGGAGGGCGCGGATTCTGATTCAGGCATAATGACGTCGTCCTGCTGCTTCCGGGAGGCAGCTCGCTCGAGCTCCACCTCGAGCCAGAAGGTCGATCCTTCTTCGGGTGTGCTGATCACACCGATCGTTCCCCCCATGAGGTCAGTGAGCTGTTTGCAGATGGCAAGGCCGAGTCCGGTGCCTCCGAATCGGCGGGTGGTGGAGCTGTCGGCCTGGGTGAAAGGATCGAACAATCCGTCCTGCATTTCACGGGGGATTCCAATGCCGGTATCGCACACCTCGAAGCGGATACAAGCCCGGTCCGAGTCTGATTTTTGCTGGGACACGAGGAGGCTGACTCCACCTTTCTCAGTGAATTTTATGGCATTTCCGACGAGGTTCACCAGGATCTGCCGGAGCCGCGTCACGTCGGCCCTGATCGTTGGCAGTTGATCCGGATCGGTCCTGTATTGGATGGAAAGTCCCTTGCTCGCAGCCCCTTCCCTGAAAACCTGAACGACCTCCTCGACGGTTCGCTTCAGGTCCAGGTCCCCGAGCTCGAGACTCAACTTCCCTGCCTCGATCTTCGAGAAGTCCAGAATATCATCCAGGATGTTGAGCAGCACGGCGGCGGAGGCTTGAGCGTTTTTTGCGTATTTGCGCTGGGTGGGATCGAGGTCCGAGCCTTCCAGCAGCTGGAGCATCCCCAGGACACCGTGCATGGGCGTTCGGATTTCGTGGCTCATGTTGGCCAGGAAGCGGCTCTTGGCCCCAGCGGCGGCCTCCGCGGCGTCACGGGCCAGCATCAGCTCCTCCTGGGTGCGCTTGTGCTCCAGGGCGTTGGCAAACATCTCCCCAACGATCCTGAGAAGCATGACGGTCTCATTGTCCCAGTGCCTTTCGTGTCTCAAGCTGGAAAAGCCGAGAAAACCGATGAGGGAATCGCCGAAAAGCACCGGAACCACTACACTCGAAAGGACCGATTGGCTCTGGAGGAGTTCCCTTTCTGCACAGGCCTCCGGGGGCAGATCGGACACCCGGGGAATGTGGACGACCTCCGATCGGGTCAGCTTCTCCAGGATCCAGGGGAATTGATCGACGGGGAGGCGGTTGAAGGGCTCCACCGCCGACTGAATCCCATCGGCCACCCATTCGTGGGTCTTGGTTGCCGTCTTGGAATCACGATCCAGAAGAAAAAGAAAGCTTCGGTCGACGCCCGAAAAGCTGCCCAGCTGAGCCAGGGCATCCCGGATTCCCTCGTGAATCTGTTGGGGTGCAAGATTGATGAACCCGTTGGAGAGGCCGGTGACGAGGGACTCCAGCCGGAGCCGATGCTCCAGGGACTTCTCTGCCTGCGTCCGCTCCAGAACCTCGTCCTGAAGGCTTTGATTGAGCTCCTGGATTCGACTCTTTTCGCGAGCCAGGTGCTGCACGAGGGCGATTTTTTCCTGAGTGAGGGTGAGCGATCGATGAACGAGGGTGCTGTACACGCGCCCGGCTTTGAGCATGAAGAGGACGAAGAGCAGCATCATGAAGGCGGCCGCGCTGTGCAGTGCATCTTCGTAAGTGAGGAAAACCAGGATGATCGGAACCCCGATTGGAATCAAGAAAGCCACGTAGGCCGGATAAACGGGTGACATGATGATCATGGCCGCAGCGGACATGCCGGCCAGGACGAAGGTCGTGAAGAACTGACGCGGAACGGAAGTCTCGGGTGTCAGGAGGAGTCCGGCCAGTCCCCATCCCACACCTGCGAAGGCGCCTCCCCAGGTGGTCCATCGGCCCCAGCGTACCGCCTGCTCCGGACTGGGCTGAGCTCTGTGGAATGCGAGGGCAAGGCCCATTCTGCAGAAGGCTACGACCGCCATGTAGCCGAGCCAGCCGATGACAATCGGGTGCGACACGTAGTCCCATTGAATCAGCGCCAGGAGCAGGGAATTGGCGAGCGTGACGAAGCCTGTGGAGATGGAGTGGGAAAAAAGCAGATAGACTTTTTCAGCGTGAACGTTCATCTCGCCACGGGCAGTCTCCTCCTGACTTCCTTCGGCGCTCATCTGCCGGACCTTCGTATCTGACATCCGTCACTCCACCGATGGGTGCTTGGCCAATCCCGTTGTCGGCTCCGGGTTGCGCAAAAGGGGAATCATGACCCGCTTCATGAACAAAAAGGCAACACTTCATGACCGTTCTCTTCAAGCAGCTGCCGAACCGCGGCCGCAATGCGCCAGGCCCCGGGAGTGTCTCCATGGACACAGAGCGTGTCCGCCTGCAGCGGGATCTCCCGGCCGTCGATGCACTCCATCCTGCCCGAATCAAGAAGCTTCATGAGTCGGCTGCAAACCGCATCGAGGTCGTGGATGACCGCACCGGCAAGGCTGCGGGGAGCCAGCTGTCCATTGCCGAGGTAGGCACGGTCCGGAAAAATCTCCCGGGCCACCCTCAATCCCCGTCCCCTCGCCATCTCTTCCAGGAGGGAACCTGCCGGGACGAAAAGGACCAGTTCGGGGTCATACGAGAGCACGGCAGCGATCACCTCACCTGCAGCCCGCTCGTCTCCGGCCGCAAGGTTATAAAGGGCTCCGTGGGGCTTGATGTGCTTTAGAGCCATGCCGAAAGCCCGGGTGAAGCCGGAAAGCGCCCCCATCTGATAAAGCAGATCGTGCTGGATCTGGCCCGGTGCCGTCTCCAGATTCCGTCGGCCGAATCCGACGCGGTCCGGGTATCCCGGGTGTGCGCCCACGGCCACCCCGTGCTCCCGGGCCAGTTCCACCGTGCGGGCCATCACCATGGGATCGCCCGCATGGAACCCGCAGGCGATATTGGCCGAAGTGATGTGCCGGATGATCCGCTCGTCCTCTCCCATTCGGTAAGGCCCGAAGCTTTCACCCATGTCACTGTTGATATCAATCCTCATCCTTGCTCATCCCCGTTCCGGAGAGCTCCTCTCCTGTCTCACTGTCTCAAATTACCGCCCATGACTCGTTGGGAGTGTCGGTAATGAACATGTGGCCCGGGGAGTGGGTGATGCACAGCTCGGGACGGGCGGAGAGCACGGCGAGAGAGGACGTCACTCCGCAGGCCCAGAACACCGGGGTTTCGCCTTTGTGGATGGTGACCGGGTCTCCGAAGTCCGGCCTGTCGAGATCCTTGATGCCGAGGGCCGACCCGTCTCCGATGTGAACCGGCGCGCCATGAACCGACGCATAGCGGCTGGTGACCTGGACCGCGCGGACGACGAGATCGTCGGGAACGGGCCGCATGCTCACCACCATCGGGGCTGAAAAAGGGCCGGCGGGAATGCAAGGCCTGTTGGTCCTGTACATCGAGACGTTCCTGCCCTCCTCGATATTTCGAACGGGAACCCCCGAAGCGAGGAGGGCGCTCTCGAAACTGAAGCTGCAGCCCAGGAGAAAGGTGACCATGTGGTCATTCCAGCAGGCGCCGATTTCCGGTGTTTCGGCGTGCAGCTCGCCGTGCTTCCAGACCCTGTAAAGGGGGACGTCGGTGCGGATGTCGGCTCCGGGTGCCGTGATCCGGGGCTCGAAGCTCCCGGGCTCCATGACTTCCAGGATGGGGCAGGGCTTGGGGTTGCGAACGCAGAACAGGAGGAACTCGAAAGCGAGGCTTCGATCCAGAATGACCAGATTCGCCTGGGCGAAAGCGGGCGCGAGACCGCTGGTGGGTTTGGCCCATCGGCCCTGGCGAATGTTCTCCCTGATTTCACGCGGAATGGTTGCCGTTTGCATGAAAACTCCTGAGTTGATACTCCCGTTTCAAATAGATTTCCCTGGCCTGGAGGAGCGAAACAGCCTCAAACCTCACTGTACCCCCGGGAACGATCTGCGCCACGAGGGGCAGGTCACTTGAGATCACCGTAGCCACCTTGACATAGCCGCCCGTTGTCTGGCAGTCGGCAGCCAGGATTGCGGGCTGGCCGTTTCCTGGCACCTGCACGGCTCCGGGGAGGGTTCCGTCGGAGATGATGTCCGCGCCGCGGCGGTGGATGATCCTCGGGCCCTCAAGGAGGATGCCCATGCGATCGCACCGGGCGGTGACCGTATATTCTTCCCCCAGAAAGACGCGTAGACCCTCAGCAGTGATATAGTCATCCTGGGGACCGAGAACAACGCGCAAGGTCGGGTGGTCCGAGTATGGGGGGATGAGACCGGGTGGAGCTTTGCGCTGGGGAGATGGGGTTTCAGGGGCATGACCGATGGCCACCACGTCCCCCTTCATGAGGGCCCGTCCCTGAAAGCCCCCCAACCCGC
>CAZEOY010000212.1:0-6333 GCA_964513835.1 uncultured Syntrophobacteraceae bacterium | reverse complement strand
AAGACGGTTCAGGGGAAGCAGGACACGACCGTCATGCAGGCGGTGACCATCAACTGGATGCAGGGGGCCAACGTGACCATCGGCGCCTCGGGGCTCACCATCAACTCTGCCGGCCCCATCTCCATCACGGCTCCCAGTGTGTCCGTAACAGCCGGAACCATCTCTTTCAGCACGGGCATCCTGTCCGTGACGGGAGTGGTCCAGTGCACCACCCTCATCGCTTCGGTGGGTGTCGTCTCACCGTCTTATTCGCCGGGCGTCGGGAACATCGTATGACGGATGAGCAGCGAGAAGTCCACGGTTCAGAACGACCGTCCCTCGCTTCACGTCTGAGGGATGGGGAGCCTGGGATCAGGCTGGGGGCCATGGCTGAATGCCTGGGGGTTGAACGCTTGTCGCAGGAAGAGGCAGCAGCCCTTTCCGAACATCTCCTCGATCCGGAGCCGGGCACTCGGATCCTCGCGATTGAGGCTCTTCTGCGCTGTGGTGAGGACGGTATTGGCCCGCTCATCACAGCGCTTCATGCCGACCAGCCGACTGCGGTCAGAGCAGCGGCCGCTTCGGCGCTGGCCCGCATGAGTCCCTCGCCCCGGGACACAGCCAGCCAGCTGGCCGCCTGCATGGAGAGTGACGACGAAGTCCTCAGGTTTCACGCCGGATCTGCCCTTGCGCAAATGGGCGAGGGAGCGGTCCCCTTCCTGCAGCCTTTGATTCATGGCCCGAAACAGGATGTGGCCCTGGCCGCCCTGAATGTCTTGTCGAGGATCGGTCCCGAAGCCTCCGGAGTGCTCGAGGCATTGAATGCCCTCCAGGAATCGAATCCCGCACCGAGTGTGAGTCTGGCCTGCAGCGCAGCCCGGTCTCAAATCAGCGGGGAGCCGTTGGCTTTGCTGGAGACCTTGACGGCACTGCTCGCTTCGGAAGACCCCCAGCTTCGCAAAGACTGCCTGCAGCGGATGGGAGATCTGGGGGAGGCTCCCGCCACGGTGATCGATTCCGTCCTCCAGGCGCTTTCGGACCCGGCTGCTGCCGTTCGAGCCGCTGCAGCCATCACCCTGGCCCGAATCCAGGCCGACCCCGGGCAGGTCGTTCCTGCGCTCGTTGAGCGGTTGGAGGACGCCGAGCTCGAGGTGCGCGAAGCAGCCGTCATGGCTCTCGCCCGTTACGGCCCCGATGCCGCCAGGGCTCTGCCGGAGCTCTTCAAAATGGCAAAGACAGAGGAGGGATCTCTGCAGGCTATGGCCCATGCCGCGGTGCTCGAAATCGACCAGGGGACCGGGTGAAGCTCGTGATTCCCGTAGCGATGACCTGTAAACAATATGTCTTATGCAGCTCAGTGAGCTCAATTCAACACCATCGGCGTATGGATGGGTGAGAAAATGGGACGGAGACTGGCGAGGGAGAGGATGGCTTCGCCGGTATAGGCCGATGGAAAGACTGTTTCGCATGACTCATGATTCCACAGACTCTTGATTCCAAATTCCTCGATTTTGAAGAGCCGGAGCATGTGCGCGAACTGCGCGACGCTCTGGAGCGCGCGGGCTACCGGGACTCCGGGATTCTTGAGCTCCTGGGAGTAAAGGACTTCCCGGCCATACGCGGCAAGGATCTCCCGCTCCTGTTGCATCGAACAAGGGGCGGAGGTCCTCTCGAGACCCTCGTGCGGTTGTTCCTCGTGGAAGTCCCTGTGCCGCTCGAGTTCCTGGAACACGCCGTTCATCCGTTCCCTTTGGACATGCTGGGTGCGTCGGGGATCATCGAGATTCGCAGCGGCGAAGCCTTGCCCGGTGTCAAGATCATCCCCTTTCGAGACATGCTCTTTGCCTTCGATCTTCCACGCAGGCTGGAGACTCCGGAGCAACGGGACTATGTCATGGGGCTGGGTCGGAGCTCTCTTACCCTGGCCAACCTCACGGTCCGCAGGCCCTCGCGGGCAACTCTGGATCTCGGCTGCGGGTGCGGAATCCAGGCGCTGCTGGCTGCAAGTCACAGCGAAACGCTCCTGGCCGTCGACCTGAACCCGCGAGCCGTCCGCTTCACCGCTTTCAATGCGCTGCTCAATGACCTGGACAATGTTCAGACGGCGGAGGGAGACCTCTTCGAACCGGCTGCCGGCCGACTCTTCGACCTCATCGTATCCAATCCCCCTTTTGTGATCTCGCCCGAGGTTCGCTACACTTATCGCGACGGCGGAATGGCCGGTGACGAGATCTGCAGGAGCATTGTCCGGCGGGCACCCGCATTTCTGAATGAAGGGGGCTTCTGCCAGATCCTGTGCAACTGGTGCGAGTTCGCCGGCGAGGACTGGCGTGAGCGGCTGGCCGGCTGGTTTCAAGACACCGGTTGCGACGTCTGGGTCATTCGGTCCGAGAGTCGCGATGCCGCAACCTACGCGTCGACCTGGATCCAGCACACCGAGAGGGACCTGCCCGAGCGTCTCTCGAAGCGTTTCGATGAATGGACGGGCTACTATGAGGATCAAGGGATCCAATCCGTCGGCGCCGGCCTCATCACCATGAGACGGCGGGCCGGCGGCAGTGGCTGGTTTCGGGCCGACGAGGCCCCGGAGAAGATGCTCGGCTCTTGCGGCCGGGACATTGAAAAAGCCTTTGCGGCCCGCGACTGGATGGAGCAGGTGGCGGACGAGCGACGTTGGCTGTCATCGGCCTTCCGCGTGAATCCCGAAATCCGACTGAAACAGACCTTTCGCCCTGGGCCCGATGGCTGGGAGGCGGAGGAAGTCAAGCTGTCCCGCACTTCCGGGCTGGCCTACACGGTCCGGGCCGATGTGCCGGTAGCCAACCTCCTGGCTCAGTGCAACGGGTCCCGTACACTGGGCGAGCTGGTTTCAGCAATGGCAGCGAGTCTGGAAACCGAGCTCGATTCACTGACCGCACCCGTGTGCGCCCTTGCTCGAAACTTTGTCGAATGTGGATTCCTTGAGATTCCAAGGCCTTCGACAATTGAGGGATCTTCGACGGAGGAGAATGACCTGTGAAACCTTACGGACGACTGATCCATGGCAGGAAACCTGCCATGAGCCATGTTTTGGACCGATCCGAAGTCATCGTCGGACGCTCCGAAACCTGCGACATCCGCCTGGACGACCCTTATATTTCCCGGCGCCAGGCGAGGATCTACAAGGACGGCGAACAGGTCATCATCCAGAACATCGGGGGCAATCCCATCCTGGTCAATGCGGAGCGCATGGACAGGGCTGCCCTCGAGGACGGGGACATGGTCCTGCTGGGCAAGACACAAATGGTCTTCCGTGCGGACAGTCCGGTGGATGTATTCGGGGATGCCCTTCCTGAGGAGATGGAGCCGGAATCCGAGATGACGGTGGTGTTCCAGGCGCCCCAGTCCCCGGAAGGTCAGGGTCCGCGGCTGTTGGTCTCATATCCCGACGGCCGTACCGAAGCCCATGACCTGATGCGAAAGGCGACAATTCTTGGCCGGGCAAATGATGTCGATATCCGGCTCGCCGACTCCATGGTGTCGCGGAAGCATGCACGTGTCGAAAAGCGAGGCGACCATTTCCATGTGGTCCGGCTCAGTGAGACCAACCCCGTGCTGCTCAATCAAAAAGAGGTGAGGGATCAGCAGCTCCATGCCGGTGACGAGCTTCAGATCGGGCCATTCAGAGTCAGCTTTGTTTCGGATCGGGAAGAAGACTGGAGACCCGCGGAGGAGCGCATTACGGTCAAGAAGCGACAGGGCGCGCTCATTGCCTGGGTGGGTCTCATCCTGGCGGTCATCCTGGGGGTATCCTATTTCGGCCTCCACCACGTCTATCTGCCCTGGAAGCAGAAGCGGCAGCTCCAAGAGCTGGCACAGCAGTGGAGTGCGGGAGAGACATCGGGGATCCAGACCCGTTTGAACCAGTTTCTGGCCCAACCCTTGACGGAGGAATACCGTGGAAAGTCTCTGGAGCTCCTTGCGGCAGCCACCATTGCAGAGGCCGACCAACTGGTGCCGGAAGGCAAGTTCGCCGAAGCCCGATCCATCCTGAGCGATTTTATGGCGAGGTACGGGACGGATAAGGAGTCGGACCCCGTCCAGGCGCGGCTGGATCAACTCCGACTGCAATATGGCCAGCATCTCGAAATCAGCGGTGACCCCACGGCAGCCCTGCGCGAGTTTTCCTCAGTCACGGAGGAAAGCCCCCATTATGACGAGGCTCAGCGGGCCTTGAGCCACATCTGGAGAGCGTACCAAAAGGAGAATGTCACAGCTTTGCCCCTGGACCAGCTCATGGCCGAGGCGGAGGAGCATTTTGCGGCAAAGCGTTACACGACCCCCATCGGCAAGAACGCCTATGCCATTTACCAGACCATTCTGGCTCTCGACCCCAATAATGAGGTAGCCCGAAATCGCATTGAAGACATGAAGGTCTTTTACAAAGAGGCCGGCCAGAAATATGCCGGTCGGAGGGATTGTGCCAGTGCCATGGTGTACTTCGAGCGCTACCTGCTCATCTCCCCGGAAGACGAGGAGGTGAAAGGGATGATGCGGGCTTGCGGAAGAGGGGGGCCCAGCGGTGAGAGGCGCAGACGGGCCAGACGGCCTTCGGAGCAGGAGAGCACAACCCAGGAGCGTATTGACCGCATTCTCCAGGACACCGAAGCATCCGGGGCCAGCCCATCGCCATGAAGGGGACCCGGCTCCATGGCGCATCTTGCGCCGATGGTTCAACCAATCACAGCCAGAGTTCACCAAGCGTATATCAACCAAATTGACCTCGATCCTCTCCACTCTCGAGGGAGAGGCATCGATCAATGAACGGGATCCTGTGATCCTCTCTCTCCGGCACCGCTAGGCGTAAGCAGGCTCCGCGACTGGTCGGCAACCCGCGCGAAGGTTTTCGTGGAGCCTGGCGTTCTGGAGAGCCAGCGCACCGAATTCAGCCATGGACTGGGCGAGCTCGATTTCCGATCCGGAGAACTTACGTGGTGACGAGGTATAGAGACGCAGCACACCGATGACTTTGTCCTTCAGAAAGACGGGAACCGAAAGGAGAGACGCGATGCCTTCCTGCCTGGCATGCTCCGGGTACTGAAGTCTTGTATCGGTCGACGCATCCAGGATCGACGCCACCTCTCCGTCCATACTGTTCGCAATGCTCCTGTCCCGGTCAACCGGGCCCTTGTTGAGATACGTCGTGCTGAGGCCGTGGGAGCAAGCGAGCTCCAGCCGGCCGGTCGCGGGGTTCAGAAGGCGCAGGGAGCACGCCTTCACATTGAGGATCTGCACCGCACGGGTGACGATCAACTCAAGAACCTTTTCAGCGTCGAGTGTCGAGGAAAGGGCCTTCGCAACTTCCGTCACGGCCTTGAGGTACTGAATCTCGTTAATGGCCTGATCGAGCAATCGGGCGTTGTCGATGGCGAGGGCTCCGTGCTCCGCCAGAGATGTGGCGAATTCGACTTCTTCCGTTGTGAAATTCTTCTCCTCGGTTGCATGCAACTTCAGGACTCCAACGACCCTTCCCCTCACGATAATGGGAATCGACAGGATGGAGACGATCCCCTCCCTTCTCGCTGCCTCGGGGTACTGGATCCGGGGATCGGTTCGAGCATCCCTTATGACGACCGTGCGCCCCACCATGGCTTCCGAAACGCTCAGGTCGGCCTGGACCGCACCCTTCCTGAAATAGTCTCCGCTCAGCCCGTGCGATGCAGCCAGCTCAAGCGTCCTGCGGGCCTCGGCCATAAGCCGGATGGTACATCCCTTGACTCCAAGCGCCTTGACCATGCCCTCAGCGAGCTTTTTCAGGCGCTGCTCAACGGAAAGAGTTGAACTGATCGTCCTGCTCATTTCCTTGAAGATCCGGTAGTATTCAGCATCCATCCCCATGGTCGCCCTCCACCTCCATCGCAGTCGCATTCACGAATTCAATGCCTGTGTCTGTATTGGTTTTCTGAGATACGTGTCTACCAGGGGTTGAAACGACGAAGACGCCCCTCCATCAGCCAGTTGCTGCCCGCCACCTGATCGTCAAGGCTTGCAAAGACGGGGGCACCTGCTGCAGATGCCAACGACCGACACATCCCTTCCGCACCGCTCGCTGCACCACAGGAGTGGATCTCTATGCGTGGAACGACAACTCGGTAGTTCATTCCATGATCGTCTGGAGCGTATAGAAGACGCCACAGCGGGCGAACCAGCCTGAAAGCACTGGCATTTGTGCAGTTCAGCCTCTCACCGAAACCGATGTCCGGCGCTGATGCGTTGCCATGGCTGCAGATACGAATCACATCGAGACTCCATCGTCTGAATTCCTGACAGATGCGCCCGACAACGGCTGTCATTGCTTCGCCTGCGGTAACCCTG
>CAZEOY010000211.1:0-6334 GCA_964513835.1 uncultured Syntrophobacteraceae bacterium | reverse complement strand
CATCGCTCAGAAGCTGCGCCCACATGGGACTGCGAGACATGCCTCCGACCAAACGCAATTCACGATGCACCATTTTTCCGCTGATGCTCAGGATTTGCTCCAGGTTGGCTCGAACCCCGTAGGCCATTCCTTCGAGCAGAGCGCGCCCGAGGAGCCTGCGTCCGCTCATGCCATCCGGAGAAACCAGCGGCGAAAAACTGAAGCTTCCGATGGGGAGAGTCAGGTTCCTGCCATCCATCAGGGTGGCTCCAAAGCTTGAAAAACAACCGGCCGCCCCAGGTTCTGACTCGGAAGCTTCGGTCATGAGACAGGCAACCGGATTGCGGGACCCACTCCAGAGTGACGCAGCAAACCATTCGAGAGCCTCTCCGGTGGGGCCGACGTTGCTTTCCAGGAGCCATCGATTCGGCATCAGGTGGTGGCAGGTCCACATGCGAGCCCGGGGGTCCTTCAGGGCGAAGTCCGCCACCATCTGGATCGGGGCCGTCGCCCCGCACACAACGCAGCAATGACCACGCTCCAGAGCCCCCGCGCCAAGCAGTGCGCACTGGGTATCAGCTCCTGCCACCGCCACCGGGATTCCGGACATGACGCCGAGGGCGGCGGCAGGGGAGGCCGAGAGAAGGCCCAGCCGCATGCCGGAGGGGTGGATGTCCGGCAACATTCTTCGGGGCAAATCGAGCTGATCGATGATATCCCAGTTCCATTCGCGCCGCTCCAGATCACACAACAGGGTCTCGCAGGCCTGGGATGCGTCGGTGGCCGTGGCGCCGCAGAGTCTCAACGCCATCCAGTCGCTCAGGCTGAAGAGCGTGGATATCTCATCCAGGCAGCCTGGCATGTTCTCTCTCATCCAGCAAAGCCTCGCCGCGCTTGAAATCGGATTGGGCCAACGGCCGCTGCGTGTGTAAATCTCTTCGCCGTGCCGGGCTGCCAGCTCCATGGCCTGTTGAGCCGCCCGAGCGTCACGATTGGCCGCCGCAAGAACGGGCTCTCCCCGGCCATCCAGCGCCACCGTCGTGTGGCGCATGCTGGAGATGCCTATGCCCAATATTTCGGGGGATTCCGAACGAGTTCTTGCGGTGGCTTCACGAACAGCTTCGATGGTAAGCTTCCAACAGCGGTCGAGATCGAGCTCGAACCACCACGATTGCTTGTCGGCTGCTGCCTCGGGTTTCCAGCGTCGAGAGGCGATGACAGGACGTCCCGGACCGACGGGAAGCAGCAGGCAACGAATGCTCCTGCCGCTTAAATCCAATCCCATCAGGAATTGAGGCTTCATCGTCACCCACCATCAATCTGGTGTGCAGGGCAGGTTCCTGAGCATCAATACAGGGAAATAGGGAGGAAGAGGTTTATGACAAAGAAACGATACAAAAAGGGTGGTTCAGTGTCAAGAAGGAGATCTAGGGAATGGCGCAAGTCGAAAAGGGCAGCCTGGCTGGATTCAAAATTGGAAAAACAACAGATTTCAACCCCTTGAAGTCTCGAGATCTTCGTCGGTCTGAGGATTCTATGGCGAGATCGCCACTCTTCTCAAAGGTCGTCCCGGCTGAAGGCCCCCCCATAGATTCTCAAGCGGCCAGAGCGGGTGAATCCTCAATGACGATCTCGAGTTCGGCCAGCGTGACCTCTTTGATTCCCAATGAATGGACTTCCGGAGCGACGGCCAGGATGAGGGTCGGATCGTGGGTCAGCCCCAGTCCGAGTTTCCTGCAGGTCAGATTCACAATCCGAAGGGCGAGGAGGAGCGTGTTGTGAGGGTCCGGAGTCTCGGCATGATGATACCTGGCGATATCAATGTAGGTTTCGGGCAAGTTCCACTGCGCGAGGAGTCGGTGCCCATATTCCGTGTGCATGGTTTCCAGGATTTCCTGGACCAGCGGTCCGGACAGGTCGACGTCGAATTTTCCGGTGTGATGCAGATTATCCACGACATTCAGCAGAAAGAGCTTGCCAATGTCATGAAGAAGGCCAGCCAGGAAACCTTCCTGCGCCAGTTCACGGTACCCCATCTTCTCGGCCAGCCACTTGGTTCCGACGGCGCAGCCCAAGGCGTGCTCCCACAGTGCAGCAAGCTGGCGGTTGATCTCCTCGTTCCTCGAATGGTAAAGGTTCTTCTGACTGACCACCATTACACAATTCAGGATCTGCTTGGCGCCCAGTCGAACGATGGCGTCACTGATCGTACCGATTTTCTTGAGTCCCGAAAAGAAAGAGGAGTTTGCCACCCGGAGAATCTGACTGGACAGTGCCTGGTCCTTGAGGATCAGCCGGGCAACCTGTTCGATGCTGAAGTCCGGCTCTCTCAGCAGCTCCTGGATTTTCAGAGCGATGCCCGGGTTGACCCACAGCTGGGTCTTGGTTGTGGCGAGCTGTTCCTTAATCAGTTCGAGCAAAGATCGTTCATTCATCCATTATATTCCCAGCAATCGTTTGATTTCGGAAAGCGGCCTCGGCGGGCCGACCCGCGGAACATGCTTCATAACCTCGTTTAAAGTGGTTTCGCCCGTGGCTGCCTTGGCGATGCCGTCCTCGAGCAGGGTGATCAGGCCCGAAGTCTCCACGCTGAGCTTTCGGATCTCGTAGGATGTCTTCCTGCTGAGAAGTCCATCCTTGACGATTTCGTTGAGGAGGAGGAGCTCGAAGAGGCCCACTCGCCCCTTGTAGCCCGTGTAATTGCATTGGGAGCACCCTCTGCCCGCAACGAGCGACGCTCCTCTGAGGTCGTGTAAGCCATACCCGATCCGCAGCAGTTCTGCCGGCCTGGGTGTATAGGGCTCGGCGCAGTGGGGACATACACGCCTGACCAGGCGCTGAGCCAGAACGCAGACCACGGTGGAGGAGATCATGAACGCCTCGATATCCATGTTGAGCAGGCGGATCAATCCTCCAATGCTGTCTTCCGTGTGGAAGGTGGTCATCACCTTGTGCCCGGTGAGCGCGGCCTGGATGCACGTATCGGCGGAAAAACGGTCCCGGATCTCTCCCACCACGATGATATCGGGGTCCTGACGAACCATGTGACGCAGGGTTTCTTCATAAGTGAGGCCGATCTTTGGGTCAAGGGAGCACTGTGAAATGCCATCGATGAGATATTCCGCGGGGTCCTCGGCTGTCAGAATGCTGGTGTCAAGCGTATTCAAATAACTGACGCATCCGTACAGCGTGGTGGTTTTTCCGGACCCCGTAGGTCCCGTGATGAGGATCACCCCGCTCGGTATATCCAGCGCCTCATCCCGAAAGCGCTCCAGAACCTTCGGAAACATGCCCACTTCTTCAAGATTCAGGGCTCTGCTTTTCTTGTTGAGCAGCCTGAGCACGGTCTTCTCACCCCAGACGGTCACATAGAAAGAGGCTCGAAGATCCAGAGTCGTACCACTCCATCGGTCTTCGAAGAAGAATCGCCCCCCCTGGTGCCTGCGTTTATCCGCTATGTCAGCTTTCGCCAGGATCTTGATCCGGCTGGTCAGGGCGGCAGCGAGATCCGAGCTCAGATCTTTGTGATGCATGAGAACGCCGTCAGAGCGGAATCGGATACGCAGCTTGTCCCGCATGGGTTCGAGGTGAATGTCGCTGGCGCCGGCCTTCATCGCCTCTTCGATGAAGGAATTCACAATGCCGATGATGGTCTGTTCATCCGGCCCTTCAACGGCTGGCCGGGATTGCATGCGACCCAGCGTCGAGATCAGCTCGTTGATGGTTCCGAGTGAGCAAATGCCCGCAATGATCTGCTCGCCGAACACCTTCGTGGCTGCGTCACGATTCTCTCCGTTCAGGGGATCCGCAAAAGCGATCAATGTGCCCTCTGTCGTTATTTTGACAGGTATGAATCGGTGCTGCCTGTACCAGTGTGGAGGAGCTTTATGAAAAAGCTCGCGGTCTACGTCCGATGGTGACGGCTCGACCAGCTGGAAGCCCAACTGATAGGAGAGGACCTCGAGGAGCCTCTGTTCCGTGATGAACTGGCTCTCTACAAGCACCTCGCCGAGCTTCTTGGCTCCCTTGGATTCCTTCTGAATGCGGATGGCCGTGCCAAGGTCCGAGAGACTGATGTGTCCGAGCTCCACCAAGAGATCGCCGATTCTTACCTCAAGGCGATTGGCGATGAGAACATCCCGGAGCTGTCCGGCGGTGATGAACTCCAGTTCCTTGAGAACGGAGACCAAGGTCTTTTGGGTGGGGAGCTTTGATTGTACTCGTCTGGCGTACCGGATTTGCTCTTCGGTGACATGACCGCCCTGAACAAGAACGCGTGAGATGGCCGCACCTGTATCGGTCACTGGATTCCAAGGCGGTGATCCCTCGGCGGATTCCGGAACCTCCTGCCAGGCCCTGTTTGAATGGGGTGCGGAGGATACATTCATAGGCAAGTCCTGGGAAGACCTCCATCAAAATAGTGAACCAGAGCATTCCAATTACAGCTGAGCCGAAAAGCCGTCTGGAGTGGTTCCGCAGCTTGCTGAGTCCATTCCAGCGCGTTGCCGTGCTTTTTTTGTTCGAATGCTTGGCAAAGAACATGCCGGAGTTCACCGCAGCCTGCTGTAATGGGCGAAAATCGCAGCCGTCGTGTGCGGCAATCCCGTGAGGGACCGAACACTGGCTCGTGCCGCCATCGACAGGGTGAAACATGCAGTGGGGCGTGCAGGAGATCGTCGACGGGCACTTGAGTGCCCGTGAAGGTCAACAAATTTACCTTTCTCCGGATTGCTCCTCACCGAGCTTCATCAAACAGCTTTTTGTACTGCCCATATCCCTCCTGCTCCAACGCTTCCTTGGGCACAAAACGGAGTGCAGCGGAATTGATGCAATAACGCAGGCCGGTCGGTGGAGGACCGTCGGGGAAGACATGCCCGAGGTGAGATTCGCCATGCCTGCTGCGGACCTCCGTTCGGGACATGAACAACTTCCGGTCTTCACGCTGCATGATGTGATCAGCCTCCAGAGGCTTGGTGAAACTGGGCCATCCGGTCCCGGAGTCGAACTTGTCCATGGAACTGAACAGAGGCTCGCCCGACACGATGTCCACATAAATGCCCTCCTTCTTGTTGTCCCAGAACTCGTTTCTGAAAGGAGGTTCCGTTCCTTCATGCTGAGTCACCTCGTATTGCAGAGGAGTCAGCTTCTTGCGCAACACCTCGTCATCCGGCTTGCTGTATTTCTTGTTTTTGGCACCGGCGGCGGATTGGTTCCGGGATACAGGCCAGGTCTTCTCCAGGAACTGATCGCGGCCGGAGTTGCGTCGATACTGAAGATAGCCGGCGGGATTCTTCTTGTGGTAGTCCTGATGGTAGTCCTCGGCGGGATAGAATGTCGTGAACCGTACGATCTCCGTGGCAAAGGGCCTGCTGAATCGCCCTGATCTCTCCAGCTCCTGCCTGGACTCTTCAGCCAGCCGCTTCTGCTCCTCGTCGTGGTAAAAGATGGCCGGCCGATACTGGGAGCCTCTGTCCACGAACTGTCCGCCGGGGTCCGTCGGATCCACATGCCTCCAGAAATAATCGAGCAATTCACGATAGGTGACTCTGGTCGGGTCGTATACCACCTGCACGGCTTCCGCATGACCCGTCCTTCCGGCCGAGACCTCCTTATAAGAGGGGTTTTCTGAATGACCTCCCGTATATCCGGAGATCACCTCAACGACGCCGTCGAGCTTCTCGAAGTCGGCTTCAATGCACCAAAAACAGCCGCCGGCAAAAGTCGCTTTGCGAAGATTGGTATTCGTCTGCTCCATGCTCATACCCTTTTCGTGCTGATTGCCATGAGAGTTGTTGAACCCTATGGAAAGACCCAGATTCGCGATCAAAATCGTGAGCACCATCATCAGTCTCTTCATTCCTGATACTCCTTCATCCATTACGTGAAGACATGGAGAGTCCGCTCACATCGTCAACAACCCGTCTTCTCGGGTCACCCGCCTCAAAACGAGAGTCGTCCTGACGCGCCACCCCATATCGTGCATCACGTTCCCATCAAAAATAAGGTTCAAAGTGCCTTTTGCATACAGAGGAACGACGCAAACCTGTGCGTCCTGAGCTGAGAGCCTCTTTGGGAATTCCTATAGAGCGCGGGAACGGCCTGATGCGGGGAGGGGGGAGTCAGGGTCGGAGTGCCAGATGAGTCATCAAAACGCCCCAGAACTCAACAGGGTGAAGGTCGGGTTTTGCTTCATAGTGCCATCCCAGATGAGCGCCGCACCCGCGGCACAGCGCCAGACGCCATCGATATCCGGGAAACCACGTGTGCTCCATGGTTGGAGCACCCAGAGGTGAGGCTCCCGGGCATGAGATGAAGGTCAGAAAATCGCAGATGATGCCCGTGGGATTGGTAAAGA
>CAZEOY010000210.1:0-6369 GCA_964513835.1 uncultured Syntrophobacteraceae bacterium | reverse complement strand
TGGCGTCGTGGACCGACTCGGAGACCGTCATCCCACACTTTCGCAGGAACAGCCCGAACGCTTTAGATTGTGGCTTCTCGCTGAACCGCTGGTGGGGATCCGCTCGCTTGTTGAATTCGTCCCGCGCAAATGAGACGGAGAGCCGACCGTTATCCACCTGACTCTTGAGAGCAAACAGGGTTTCAGCGAGGGTCCTCACTCGGGGGTGCATCGGTCCATCCGGTTTGTGCTCCTGGTCGAGAAGCAACCGCATGGCATCCACGGCCTGCCCCAGGTAGAACCGAACCGCCGTGATCCCCCGCTCCATGTCCTCACTGGACAGGATGGAGTCAGGCCCTTTCCCGACCATGAGCCGGTGCAAAAAGTGGATGATCCCCGCCAGCCTCAGCGAATAGCTCGCGGCCTTGGGGACGAAGCCCCGGAAAGCCTCCGGCATCATGTCCCGCTGGGAAAAAATCTCGTTTCGCCAGTCAATGAAGCGTGCTTGCGCGCTGCTCGCCAGAATCGACCTATGTGGCTTGTCCGCCTTCTCGGCCCACCAAATGGCATCCTGGATGAACTTGGTCCACGCTCGGGAGTAGTTCTCGGCCCAGGAAGTACGATCCAGTGCGAAGAGTCGGTCATCCTCACAAGTATACAGAAATCGGAAAGCGGTCCCGTCCACCAGGTAAATCCCGTCCTCGGAGGAGAACACGCGCCGGAAGACAGCCGGCTGAATCGCCCCGAAGATGTTGATGCGGCTGCCCTGAAGGAGGGTGTCCCGTCCTGCCCTTCTGATGCGGGCATCGTTGCCATCGAACAGCTGCAGCCACGCCTCCCGATCACTACCCTTGCCGTTGCGATATTGATTCTGGCTTGAAATGAAGGCGGAAAGCTCTTCCTGGAGGACCATGACTCCGCCCGTCGGATGATCATCGAGATCACCACGCAGGCCCTCGAGGGTCAGGTCCGAAATGTACCAGGCTCTTTCCTTTGGCGGTTCCGGTGTCTGGTCCCGCTCTTTCTTGGGGAGCCCCCTCCAGTGATCGAGCGCTGCCAATCGCTTCCGGTGTGCCTCGGCTTGCGCCGCATGGATCGGTTTCATGAGAAGGTTCGAGGCCGGGGTCTTGCCGCTTCCCGTTGGGCGAATGTCTGCTGCCCACACGATGCAAGGTTCCATCCAGCCATCCTTTGGTGACGTGCTCAAGAGTCGCCCCACGATGGACCCGGTAATAGCAAAAACACACCCCGGGAGGCTGTTGGCGCTTGAGGCACAGGACCTGGCGAGCTGCTGAAGGCTTTCAGCGAGGCTGGGAGGCAGGATCTCCCAGGGAAAATCGCTTCGCGGGAAGAGCTCGCCCGACAAATATTCCCACTCTTCGAAATCGGCCGGGATCTTGTCTCCTCGGCAAGAATCCTTGCTTTCGACGGCGGCGCCATTTCCAGCTCGCCGGCCACCGCCTTGCAGCTCCGCGTGTTTTTTTGAATCAAGAATGTCGCGAACATGACTCGGCACCGCCTCCATGAGCCTCTCCGTTCAAATCAGTTCAGCGAGATCTTCATCTCCAAAGGCCGTCCCGTGATTGATCGATTCGAGGTATTCCTTGACAAGAAGGAAGCGGTCGTCGACCAGGTACTTTTCGGTTCTCATCCATTGGATTCGATGCTTCAGAGCGGTCTCGAGGCTGACCCCCTCCTCCGGAGGCCTCCAAAACCAGATCGGCAGCCGAAGGCGGGCGGCTTCGCGCTCGGCACGGCGGATTCGCTGATCAAGCCAACGGCGCTCCTCGGCCTTGTCTCCAAGCTGAACGAGAAGATCCCCTTGGACCTTTACGACTTGCCAAAGCTCGTCGATGGCCCTCCGTAATGCCTGGATCAGATCGCGAAGCTCATAGGTCGCCAGCTCGGCATCGATCACGCTCTTTGCCAGAACGACGGCGCCCCGGAGCTGCTCATCTGGGATCGATACGGGAGGGCAGCAAAATTGATCATCTTCCGTGGGCGGGCGGGCCCCCTTCTTTCGGTCCCGGGGGGTGAAGAGCGAGGTTTGTGTGGGGACCTGGTACCGGGCGGGTTGACTTCGCCTGTTTCGTGGGGGACTATGAGAAGCACTCATTCACGTTCCTTTCTCTTTCGCCCGCGCCTGATGCCGACAGGTCGCGGGTTTTTCTTTTTCAGGCCGCGTTTAAGTCTTTCGCGGATTCTGATTTTCGGACCATCAGCTCGCCGAGCCGATCCAGATCCACAAAGAGATTTCTCTTCCCGATCGAAACGAATATCTCAAGATGACGCCCTTCATGGTGCCATTTGTAAAAGGTCGATTGCTTGATAGGCGTCACTTTTGCCTCATCGATCTTCGAAACACGAATAAGGTTTCTCATCATACACTCCTGCATGTCTGTAGGATAAAAAAAGCCATTCAGAGCATGAATTGCTCTTGAATGGCTATGAATTTATAAGTGAAAGAAAATCAGAAACAATAAGGAAAAAAGGGTTATTTCGAAATGAGGCTTATTTCATAGCTCAGTGCCTCGAAGCCAGTTTTCGTATGTGCGCTGAGTGAAATTCTCTCGAGAGAGACTTTTCACGATATCAGATCTCATGAGTCTGATGATAATTGTTCGTCTTCGCTCTTTCCTATCGAGGATTTGCCGAACCTTTGGGTCGTCTTTTAATTTCAATGCCGCCTCGATGAATTTACGACGATCTGTATCAGTCGAATCGCGACTCGATTTCCTTTTGTGCTTCCGTGCAGTTAATACAGTGGCGATCTCCTGCAATAACTCTTTCTCAATGCCGGCCTCCATCAGACCATACAGGCGCCCGGCCTCAAAACATTTCTTGGGATCAAAACCGTTGTCTCTTAGGTCTTCAATCAGCGCCAGGAGTACTCCTGTATAATGGTTGAAAACATCAGGTATCAATTCCCCGGCCTTTCCACTCTTGAGGCCTCGAGGTGGGCCTACATTTACCGCTGTTCTCATGCTGGCTATCTCGGCTTCATGTAGCCAATCTTCAATCGTTTCCGGTTTTCGCGTGCGCATCTTCTACTCTCCATCTGGTCTTTCTTGGAAGGAGTGCGTTATTTCTTGAGCTCGATCACATCGGCTTTCTTCGTGCCTGTGAGGATCTTTGCCGACTTCTCGGCAGCGTCTCTTACGGCCGAGGGCGCCAGGTGCGCATACCGTTGAGTCGTGCTGATGTCCTTATGGGTGAGCAGCTCCTTCACCACGGCCAGGTCAACTCCGTTGCTGACCAGGGCGCTCGCGAAATGATGCCGCAATCCATGAAGCCGGAAATCATCGGGGAGCCCGGCCGCCTTTCGGATCCTGATCCATGGTTTTCGAAACTTACTGCGCTGGCCGTCGTTCCTCCCCGGGAAGACGTTTTCCGCGCGAGGCTCGAGCGTTCGCAGAAGGTTCACCGCCGCCTGGCTGATCGGGATCGTTACCGTCTTCTTGCCTTTCGGGGTGATGAGGGTGGCAAGCCCGCGCTCAAAATCGATATCGCGCCATCGCAGCCTGCAGGCCTCCGAATTGCGGACCCCCGTCAGGAGCACGAATTTCACGAAGGCCGCCTCTTCCTTGAAAGGCCATGTGTCCAGGACCTCAAGGAGGCGTTCCAGCTCCGCATTCTCGAGAAACTCCGTTACCTGGTTGTCGAGGCGGGGCATTTCGACATTCGGGAAGGGATCCGGACCGGAATACATCCCCCATTTTCGAGCGACGCTGTAAAGGCGCCGGATGAGGACCAGCTGATGCTTGATGGTGGCCGGCGCGTACGATTCGCCCCTTTTCGTGGGTGTCCTGGCGAGATCGCTCTTGAGCTTCTCGAGATCGAACGCCGACAGTCTGTCGAGGGTCCGATCCTTGAAGCGGTGTGCGATGTGCCGGCGGTAATTCCACTCATCGCATTGCCAGGTCTTCTTGTTCTCGCGCGCCCACTCGATGTAACGGTTCCAAACCGCCCCAAGGGATGGGGCTTTCTTCTTCGCGCCGAGGCCGTGAGCGTCCCGAAGCAGGTTGGCCTTCATCGCGGCCTCCAGCTCGCGGGCGATGCTCAGGTTGTCAACGACCTTCGTCGCGCGATTTCGATCGACCGAGACCTCGACGCGGTATCTCCTTCCTTCCCGGGGAAAAGGCGCCTTGCACTTCTGGCAGCTTCTGGAGGACAGCGGCGAGCGCGACTTGCACGCGGGACAATGCAGATAGATGGCCATGGGATCCTCACTGGGTCTTGAGGAAAACGAGGAAAAAGGTGCGTACCAGGTGCGCACCGATCCGTCTCAGAAGCAGAAAAGACGGCAATCTTGATGACACGGGAACCCATGATAAGTGATTGAAAAGGCTAATACAATATTAAAAGAGGAAATACATGGAAAGATGTAGGACCTGGATTCCTAATCCTGGTGCCACAGGTTCGAGTCCTGTCGGGGGCACCAAAACACAAAGAGGCTCTGGGACTCACTCTAGGTGGGCTAAGTTCAACTCAGGTGAGTCTCCAGAGTACCTCAAAAGGGTGGGACTGTCCACCCCCCCCTCAGTGCTCAGTCCACCCCTCCAGTCCTACCCTCGGTCCGTACCTCTGGATGAACTCGACCACCCCTCCTCAAGGAACCATCGCTTCTCAGTCCATCCTCAGGATTTACTCAGGTTCCCACTTCCTGAGGAACTGCAGCCCCAGGACCACCTGCTTCCCGAGCACCTTCATGGCAGCTCTCTCCATTGCCCGAGTGAAACCCAACTCCGGAGGTCGAGTAGCTTCAGCTATGCCTCAATGACACCTCCACGGACCAGGCATCGCTATCGAGGCATTCTTTGGGTACCTCATCGAAGCAGAAGTGGTGCTCTGTTTGGGCAGGTCAGGTGACTTTGCGGTTGACATCAGGAAAGCCTGGTCGGTAATGTTCCGTGTAGAGGATCGTATAGCGTCTCAGGAGCGCAACTCCGTTGCTGTTTCAGTGGGCCTCGGAAGAGGGGAATGTAAGGAGTGCGGAAACAGTGAACAAGAAGCAGAGATGGGTGCTTTTTGGGTGCGCAGCAATCATTGCTCTGATGCTACTATTCCCTCCCTTCCATACTCCCCGCGGTCCTGGTCGCCCCGCTTACAATCATGGATATGATTTCCTTTTCAGCGTTAGTCACGATTATTCGACTGTAAACACTGGCACGCTCTTCATCCAGTGGGTGGGGGTGATTCTTGTTGGTGGCATCTTGTGGTTCGCTTTTCGAGATAAAGGCCAAAGCGGCTTATGAGCAACCGTTCGTGGCGGGCATGTGTCGTCGGTTTTCAACATGGTGAGAGTAAAGCATCGGGGAGGCGATGAGCCATTCGGATGATGTCAGGGCGTATGTCGATGCCCACTACGTGAAGCCTGCGCGCACTCGCGGGCAGAACGAGGTTGAAGTGCTAGCGGGCGAAGTGCATCGAGCTCTTGGTTACTCCCAACGATACCCGCTCGTCTGCTCTGCGCTCGGCTCGCTCACCTTTGAGAAATTGGCTCGCGTGCGCTGCATTGCAGTAGAAGGGCCTTTGAACGGAGCAAGCACCCTCTTTCGCTTTCAAGTGCTTGGGTAACCCACAACGGGCCACTGACTTGGGAGCACCCAGAAGCGAGGTACTCTCGTTTCACGATCCGTTACCCGCTCAGCAGAGCATTGATATGGTCAGGTCAGATGGATGCGCTGATATCAGGTAGGAACCCAGCCAATCGGAGGAATCCATGGACTTCATAGATCAGCTCCAGGCATTGTCATCCAGGATTCAGAAGCAGAGAGACATGATCCAGACCGAGGAGGCAACGAAGAACGCGTTCATCCTGCCGTTCATCTCCATCCTCGGGTATGACATCTTCGATCCGTCAGAGGTGGTTCCAGAGTTCACTGCTGATGTGGGCATCAAGAAGGGTGAGAAGGTCGATTACGCCATCATCCGGGATGGCAAGGTGATAATGCTGTTCGAATGCAAGAAGTGTGGGACCAGCCTGGACACCTGCCATGCCTCGCAGCTCTACCGATACTTCTCAGTGACTGAGGCTCGAATCGGCATCCTCTGCGATGGCATCCAGTACCACTTCTTCACTGACATCGAGCAGTCGAACAAGATGGACTCCAAGCCATTCATGGAGTTCAACATGCTTGACATTCAGGAGCCTCTGGTTGCTGAGGTCAAGAAGCTCTCCAAGCCGGTCTTCAACCTGGATGAGATTGTCACGGTTGCTGGAGAGCTGAAGTACACCAAGGAGATAAAGAGGCTTCTCCACGAACAGCTCAACTCACCCTCTGATGAGTTCGTCCAGATCTTCGCAAGGCAGCTATACCCAGGTAAGTACACACAATCCGTCAGGGAGCAGTTCACTGGTATCACGAAGAGAGCCTTCATGCAGTTCAT
>CAZEOY010000209.1:3375-6386 GCA_964513835.1 uncultured Syntrophobacteraceae bacterium | reverse complement strand
ACGGATCTCCCTCGGCATGAAGCAGCTGGAGCCCAATCCCTGGGACGTCATCGCCGACAAATACCCCGTGGGAACCACCATCGCCGGGCGCATCAAGAATATTACCGATTTCGGTGTGTTCATCGGCATTGATGAGGGGATCGACGGGTTGGTTCACATCTCCGACATTTCCTGGACCAAACGCGTGAAGCACCCCTCCGAGGTATTCAAAAAGAACCAGGAAGTCCAGGCCATCGTCCTGAACATCGACAAACAGAACGAGCGCTTTTCCCTGGGCATCAAGCAGCTGGAGCCCGATCCCTGGGAGACGATCCCGGATCGGTATCCTCTGGGAGCGGTTATCGAAGGCCCCATCACCAACGTGACCGATTTCGGACTGTTCGTGGAGCTGGAAGAGGGCATCGAAGGACTGGTGCATGTTTCCGAGATCAGCAAGGAGAAGATCAAATCTCCAGTGGGTCAGTACAAGATCGGCGACCGCATCACGGCCAAGGTGATCAACATCTCACCCAAGGACCGCAAGATCGGCCTGTCCGTCAAGAAGGTCGAGGAACAGGATGAACGCACCAATTACGACGATTACATGAACAGTGCCAAGGCCGCCACATCCAACCTGGGCGAACTGCTCAAGGAGGAATTGGAGGCCAAAGCCAATAGCTCGCTCAATCTGGACAAAGATCGATAGATTCCCGTTCCCTGATCGAGATCTTCCCACACCCGGTTCTAGCTCATGCGGCTGAAGCCGGGTGTTTCCTTTTCAGCGGGGTGTGAGACCTGATGCGTCGAAAAGCATTTTGGACCTTGCTCGTCATTGTCGTCTTCCTGGGCATCATGTTTTGGGTCGGCTCGGAGGATCTGGAGTTTTTGGCCAGTCCCAACCGAATCGGTGTCATCGAAGTGCGAGGTTCCATCATCGATGTTCGGGACCATCTGAAAGCGATCAAACGATTCAGAAAGGATCCCAACACGAGAGCCATCATTTTGAGGATCGAATCGCCCGGCGGAGGCATCGCTCCATCGCAGGAGCTCTACCGGGAGATCAAGCGAACCATTCCTGAGAAGCCCGTCCTCGCATCCATGGGAGCCGTCGCTGCATCGGGGGGGTATTACATCGCAGCGCCGGCCAGCCGGATCATCGCAAATCCGGGCACCATTACGGGGAGCATCGGAGTCATCAGCTATTTTCCGAATCTCCGGGAGCTTCTCGAGAAAATTGGCGTTTCCACCGTCACCATCAAGAGCGGCTCTCTCAAGGATGTGGGCAACCCCGGGCGTGAAATGACTGCCCAGGAGAAGGCATTTCTCCAGGGAACGCTGGATGAAGCCCATCAGCAGTTCATAAGGGATGTGGCCGAGGGAAGGAAGATGCCTGAAGAGAAGATCCGATCCATTGCCGATGGTCGGATCATCATGGGTGAAACCGCCCTGAACCTGGGGCTGGTGGATGAGCTTGGCAATTTCGAGGATGCCGTCATTGCGGCCGTTAGCATGGGCAACATTCCGGGAGAGCCTGAGCTCATCTACGCCAAGAAAGCCAGGGGGTCCCTCCTCGATTTGCTCCTGAGCGACGAAGTGTCCGAAAAAGTCGGTGCGTGGCTCAAGGGGGCGGACGTTCTTCTGCGTTACGAACTGCCGTCCGGCGGCTGGACCCTCAGCCCTCAATGACGCGGCGCCGATGGGAATCACGCCTCGAATGGCGAGACGTCGCCGCTCCCGGCACGGATGATCTCGGGGACATCGTCAATCAGCGAAATGACACTGGAGGGTGATCCGGTCACGATTCCCCCGTCAATGATCATGCTCAAGGCATGGCCAAGCCTGCCCTTGATCTCGTGGGGTGTGCTCAGAACGTCGGAGGTCTCCGGGTCGGTGGCCGTCGTGGTGATGACGGGATGACCGAGCTCCAGGACGATGGCCAGGGAGATGGGATGGTCCGGCACCCGGATACCCACGGTCTTCCGCTTGGTCAGCATGATGCGGGGAACCAGCCGGGACCCCTTCAGCACGAAGGTGTAGGGACCGGGCAGCAGCCGCTTCATGGTTTTGTAGGCGTAGTTGGTGACCTGTGCATATTCGCTGATGTCTTTCAGGTCGCTGCAGATGAAGCTGAAAGGCTGGCTCTGGGATCGCCGCTTCAGTTGGTAGATTTTTTCAATGGCGTCCTTCTTGAACAGGTCGCAGCCGATCCCGTAGTAGGTGTCGGTGGGATAGGCGATGATGCCGCCGGCCAGCAGCACTTCAACCACTTTTCGAATCTTGCGAGGCTCGGGATGGATGGGATTGATCTCCAGGATCATGGACGATTCTCTTTCCGTGGTCAGATGGCTGCAATCGAGCTTCCAAGCTCCAGCCATGAGTCAGCTTCAATGGGATCGGAAGACGTTCATTGCTTTCGGATCCGGAGAGGTGGCAAGCCCGGCGCTCTTCTTCACTTTGGTTGTACCCACCCCGTTGGGATGCTTGAACACGGCAACGGCTCCGGAGCAGTACGAAGCCGGAAGCTCTTCTTGACAGGGTTCAGAGGCTCCATGGCAGGTCCAGGTGGACCGCTCGATCCGGGTGAATGCGGCAAGGAAGATTAAACGCGGGTCAAAAAAGTTGTCAAGCCAAGAAAAGGAGACGTGGTTTGGGAGGCGCCGACGATAATCCACGCTACGCCGCTGTCGACATAGGGTCGCACACCATCCGCCTGCTCGTGGCCCGTCTCGATGAAGACCGAGCTCTTGTCCCACTGCAGAGCGAACGCAGAGTCACCCGCCTGGCTCGTCAGTTTCAATCCGATCAGAACCTCAAGGAGCCAGCCATCCGGACCAGCATCGAGGTCCTTCGGGAGTATGCGGGCATCATCGCGTCCCACGGCGTGAAATCTGTGGCCTGTGGAGCCACCGGCGTTGTTCGCAGAGCGAGGAACGGCCCGCGTTTCATGGAAGAGGTCAGGAACCGCACCGGCCTTTCGGGATCGATCCTTCCCGAGTCATCCGAGGCATTCCTTTCGGCCAAGGGGGTATTGA
>CAZEOY010000209.1:0-3365 GCA_964513835.1 uncultured Syntrophobacteraceae bacterium | reverse complement strand
GTCCTGCCCCGGAACGGAATGGGAGTGTTGACTTTCGATCTGGGGGGAAGCACGACGGAGTTTCTGGCCGTGGAAGCCGATGCCGACCAGCCGGCCTGGAGCGGCAGTGTATTCGTCGGGGCGTCCACCATCACGGAAAGGTTTCTCAAGGAGGCCCCTGCTCCTGCGGATTCGTTGAGGCGGGCTCGAAGCACTATCGGAGAGGTCATCGGGGAGGTGGTGAGCCGGTTCAATGAGGAACATGCCGGGAGGCAGGCGAGTCGGCAGCGCCGTGAACTGGTGGGGACGGCGGGCACGGTGACCACCCTGGCGGCCATGTATCTCCGGATGGTTCCCTATGAACCCTACCGGGTCAATGGGCTTGAGCTGACCAGGGAGTGGATCGAGGAGATAATCGAGCGCCTTGCGGGAGCGGCTCTTGCCGAGCGTCGCCTGCTCCCCGGACTCGAGGAAGGCCGGGAGGACATCATCCTCGGGGGCGCACTCATCGTTCATGAAATCCTGCTCGGGCTGGGTCGCTCCAGGCTGCTCGCCGCAGACGCGGGCCTTCTGGAGGGGCTGTTGCTGGATCTGGTGGAAGGAGACTGTTTCGAGACTGCACGCTTGCGCACACCGCTGCAATGGCGCTTCCCCGGCCGCACTTAGCCTGCGCTGCATTTTGAATCATATTGGACTCAGGTCTTGGGCTTGGGTTGACTGATGTTCTTTTTAATGATGGAGACACACTCTATGGAGAACAGACCAGCTGGTAACATAACGGATGCGCTCACCTTCGACGATGTCTCTCTCCTGCCGGATTATTCCGAAGTCCTGCCCCATGAGACAGACATCGGAACCCGGCTGACACGAGAAATCATCATGAACATCCCCCTCACCAGCGCGGCCATGGACACGGTGACCGAGTCCGAAACGGCCATCAGTATGGCTCGCGAAGGGGGAATCGGCATCATCCATCGAAATATGACCGTGGACCGCCAGGCCCACGAAGTAACGAAGGTCAAGAAGTCGGAAAGCGGTATGATCATCGATCCCGTGACCGTGGATCCGGACGAGAAGATCGCCGATGTGCTGAAGCTCATGTCCCGCTACCGGATCTCGGGGGTGCCGGTGGTGAAAGACGGCCAACTGGTGGGGATCATCACGAACCGGGATCTGCGCTTCGAAACCAATTTCGACCAGAAGGTCTCGGAAGTCATGACCCGTGACAACCTGGTGACGGCTCCCGTGGGGATCTCCCTGGAGGACTCCAAGCGACTCCTCCACAAGAACCGAATCGAGAAACTGCTGGTGGTGGATGATGAGGGGCGGCTCAAAGGCCTCATCACCATCAAGGACATCATGAAGGTGAAGAAGTACCCCTTCGCCTGCAAGGATCACCTCGGGCGATTGCGCGTGGGAGGTGCGGTGGGGGTGGGGGCGGATACCCGCGATCGTGTGATCGCTCTTCGCAACGCCGGCGTCGATGTCATCGCCGTCGACAGCGCCCACGGTCATTCCCGAAACGTGATCCAGACGGTGAAAATGATCAAGACGGAGCTCCCCGATCTGCAGGTCATTGCAGGCAATGTGGCGACGGCGGAAGGGGCGGAAGCGCTCATCCAGGCCGGGGCGGACGCGGTCAAGGTGGGTGTGGGACCGGGCTCCATCTGCACGACCCGCATCGTAGCCGGTGTCGGTGTGCCGCAGGTCTCCGCGATCATGGCCTGTGCGAAGGTGGGGGCTCAATACGGCATCCCGATCATCGCCGATGGGGGCATCAAGTACAGCGGGGACGTGGTGAAAGCCCTGGCATCCGGCGCCGACAGCGTGATGATCGGAAGCCTCTTTGCCGGCACCGATGAAAGTCCCGGTGAGACCGTTCTCTACCAGGGCCGCAGCTACAAGGTCTATCGCGGGATGGGCTCACTCGGAGCCATGAGGGAGGGAAGCCGGGATCGCTATTTCCAGGAAGAAGTGGTGGAGCCCAGGAAGCTGGTTCCCGAAGGCATCGAGGGCATGGTTCCCTATCGGGGCCCGCTCAACGCCAGCATCCATCAACTGCTTGGCGGGCTGCGCGCCGGCATGGGATACCTGGGCTGCGGGAGCCTTCAGGACCTGCGTACCCGGGCGCGTATGGTCCGTGTCACCAGCGCGGGGCTTCGCGAAAGCCACGTCCACGACGTCATCATCACCAAAGAGGCGCCCAATTACCAGGTAGACCTGAAGTAGTCTGCGGGCCGCATAAGCGAGGGTCATCCAATGGATTTCGATCACATCCACGAAGAACGCATCCTGATTCTGGACTTCGGCTCGCAGTACACCCAGCTCATTGCTCGAAGGATCCGGGAGAGCCACGTCTACTGTGAGATTCACCCTTTCAATATCGGCCTGGAGAGAATCAAGGCCTTTGGCGCCAAGGGGATTGTCCTTTCGGGCGGCCCTTCGAGCGTACACGACAAGGGAGCTCCTCTGGCGGATCCCGGTGTCTTTTCTCTGGGGATTCCCGTCCTGGGGATCTGCTACGGGATGCAGCTCATGGCCCACCAGATGGAGGGTGCCGTCGAGACGGCCGACCGCAGGGAGTACGGCCCGGCCACCATCGATCTGGACGCCGCTTCCTTGCTCTTTCTCGATGTGGAAAGGGAGAATGTCCGGGTCTGGATGAGCCATGGCGACAGGATCCTTCGCCTGCCTCCCGGTTTCTCGATTCTGGCCCATAGCGAGAACTCACCCGTTGCGGCCATGGGTGACTCCTCACGGCGTCTGTTCGGAGTGCAGTTCCACCCTGAAGTGGTGCACACGCCCTGCGGAAAGGCGATTCTCGAAAATTTCCTGTTCCGAATCTGCCACTGCCGTTCGACCTGGACCATGAAATCCTTTGTGGAGTCCGTCACCGAGACTCTGCGGGAGAAAGTGGGGGACGATCAGGTCATCTGTGCTCTGAGCGGCGGTGTGGATTCATCGGTGGTGGCGGTGCTCCTTCACAGGGCCATCGGAGACCGGCTCCACTGTATCTTTGTGAACAACGGTCTGCTGCGAAAGGGTGAGGCGGAGAGCGTTCAGCGAATTTTCAAGGACCATTTCGAGCTCAACCTGATTTACGTGAATGCCACGGAGATTTTCCTCAAACGACTCAAAGGTGTTGAGGATCCCGAGCAGAAGCGCAAGATCATCGGCAACCTGTTCATCGAGCTCTTCGAAAGCGAAGCCGGAAAGCTCAAAGGGGCCAGGTATCTCGCTCAGGGGACCCTTTATCCCGATGTCATCGAGAGTGTCTCGTTCAAAGGGCCATCGGCCACCATCAAGACCCATCATAACGTGGGGGGGCTTCCCGAGCGGATGAATCTGGAGCTTATCGAGCCGCTGCGGGAACTGTTCAAGGACGA
>CAZEOY010000208.1:0-6395 GCA_964513835.1 uncultured Syntrophobacteraceae bacterium | reverse complement strand
GCTGTCCGAGAACTGTCATTTCAAGCGACAGCGAGAAATCTCGTTCATCGTAACTCCACGAGTCTACGAAATCTCTCTCTCCGCTGCGCTCTGTTCGAAATGACAAGCAGGTGTTCTGGGACAAGCTCCTAGCCTTTCCTTTTGGCTTCCAGGTACTTCACAATACCGGCTGCGGCCTTTCGGCCTCCGGCGCACGCCCGAATCGCGATATCCGGCCCGGTTTCCACGTCGCCTGCAGAGAAGACGCCGGGGACATTGGTCATGAAAGTTTTCTGGTCCACGGCGAAGGTGTTCCAGCGGGTGATATTGAACCCACCGCCATCCGCGGGAATGCAGTCCAGCACGGGCCGTTGCCCGATGGCGGGGATGAGTGTTTCAGCCTCGATGACGAATTCCGATCCTTCGACGGGCACCGGGCGGCGACGGCCGCTGGCATCGGGCTCACCCAGCTGCATCCGCAGGCACTTGAGGCCGGTCATCTTCCCATTGTTTCCGATGACCTCCACAGGGGCCACCAGGTACTGGAATTTGACGCCCTCGTGCTCGGCCGCATCGATCTCCCAGGGGCTGGCAGGCATTTCCTTCTTGGTCCGGCGATAGAGCACGTGGACTTCGTCGAAGCCTTCTCGCCAGCTTACGCGGGCTGCGTCCATGGCGACGTTGCCGCCGCCCAGGACGATAACCTTGCCCTTGGCCGGCCACTTCTTTCCGAGGTTGACCTCGCGCAGGAAGTCGACGCCGTCGACTACACCTTCCATGTCTTCACCCTTGATGCCGAGCTTCATGCCCGTGTGGGCGCCGATGCCGATGAAGATGGCGTCGTAATCGCGCCTCAGGTCCTCGAAACTGATATCCTTTCCGATGCGTACGTTGCACCGGAGCTCGACGCCGTGGGCCAGGATCCAGTTGATTTCATGCATGAGGGTCGGGGTGGGGAGCCGGTATTCGGGGATTCCCACCCGGAACATGCCGCCGGGCTCCGGCAGGGCCTCGAAGCAGACCGAATGATAGCCCGCCTTGGCCAGGTAGTAGGCACAGGTCAGACCTGCGGGACCCGCCCCGATGATGGCGACCTTCTCCTTATGAAATTCGTCGGGTACGTCCACCGGGGCCTTCGCGTTGTGGTACAGCTCCCAGTCGGCCACGAACCTCTTCAGGGTGCAGATGGAGATGGGTTCGTCGACATAGCCTCGGTTGCAGGCCGTTTCGCAGGGATGCGGGCAGACCCGCCCGATGGACAGGGCAAACGGCAGGCTTTCGCGGATCTTGGCCAGCGACTCGGCGTATTTGCCGTCGGCAACCAGGCCCACGTAGGAGCGGATGTCCAGGTTGGCGGGGCAGGTAGCCTGGCAGATGGGCATGTCCTCCTTGAAGATGTTGTACACGCCCGTCTCCGGATTGAAGTAGTCGATGGCCGTCCGAAAGCCGATGCCCTCGTTGAAATCGTCGTACATGTGGATGGGACAGACCTTGATGCAGGCCTTGCAGTCGTTGCACTTCTCCGGGTCCACCCGCGTTGTGAGCTGCCGGACGGAAAACCGGTAGGTCCCGTTTTCCGCTGCCGTCTGCTCAACCCGGGCGTTGGTGATGATCCGCACGTTGGGATGCTGCTTGAGCGCTTGAAGGTTGGGATCCAAAAAAGCGGTCCCATCGGTCATGAGATGCGTCTGGGAGATGCGACCTCCTCCAAGACTCGGTGCAGATTCCACCAGGACCACCTGCCGACCTGCTTCCGCTTGCTGCAGGGCGGCGGCTATGCCCGCTGAATCGCCCCCAAAGACTACCACTCGCTTATCCGACACCTTTGAATCCTCCAACTCGATATATGGGAGCCCACCTCCGTGGAACGATCACGGAGGAAGATGAGTCCTCGACCCCGCCAGGATAAGCCGGTCTAAGCCCCGACCGCCATGGCCGGCGGCTCTGCCTGGTCCGCAATACGATACATGGGCGAATGTCCTTCGACACCCGCCGGACTCACGATGCCCCGACGCTGAAGGGCCAGGAGATACCTGACCACATGAGGAGCAGGCACCTGAAGCCGCTCCGAAATCGCTTTGGCTGCGGCCGGTCCCTTCTGCAGCTCGTCGAGTATTTCGAAGGTCGCCACCTCGTCCATGACGATGGTATCGAGAGTGCGCCACATTTCATGCTCGGTGAAAATCTCGCCGTACTTGTTGCCCGTTGACGTGAACTCGGTGAACTTCCCCACCACCCAGCGCAGCTTCTCCTTTGCGAGAGCGGTCTTGGCGATGGAGAGCTTGTCCCTGAGCACAGGGAGAGGGAGCCGGTCCGCTGACCCCAGGGGACCCATCTCCTCGATGGACTGGTGGAATGCGGTGACGAGGCTCACGAAGCGCTCGCCTTCGGCGCCCGAGCACTGCTTGTAGGCAACCCGCTGAGGATTCAATCCGACATAATCGAGAACGCGCGTGGCCAATCCAATCTTGACCCTGGCCTGATAGTTCCCGGTAATGTAATGGCAGTCTCCGTAATGGCAGCCCACGATCATAATCCCGTCCGCCCCCTGAATGAAGGCTTCTGCGACCATGGTCGGGTCCACGCGGCCCGTACACATGATGCGGATGATGCGCACATCCGCCGTATATTGCATCCTGGAAACTCCAGCGAAGTCAGCAGCTGCGTAACCTCACCAGGTGCAGCAGAGCACCAGGATTTTGGGAGTATAATCAGCCATCGATCCTCTCCTTCCCCCAACTTGTCAGATATTCTCAACCCGCCACCCGGACCGGAATCGCTCCGGCTCGTCCTCAACCTCGAAGGTGCTGAAAAAGCATTCCTACACTCACTTGGCGTCATTCCGGCGAAAGCCGGAACCCAGGTCCTTGGAGGATTCCGGACCCCGGCTTTCGCCGGGGTGACGGCTTGGTGGAGCTTTTCGACACACTCTCAAATTCATGAACAGCCTCAAGCGTTCAGAAACGCGCTGATCTGCTGGCCGATCTGCTCGTCCGTGTATGAGTTGACCGACAGTGCGTGCTGGTAGCACGTCGCGGCACACACGCCGCACCCCTTGCATGCCACGGGGATCACCTGGACCTTGCGGCCCTTTTCGGTGCGCACGATCTCAAGAGCCCCGTATGGGCAGAGCGCAACGCACAAACCGCAGCCGCGGCATGCATCTTCATCCACCAGGGTGGAGACGATGGGCTCGACCGTCATGACGCCCTTTGCGAGCGGAATGGATGCCCTCGATGCAGCCCCCAGCGCCTGAGACACGGCCTCCCGAACGGTCGCCGGGTAGTGGGCGTTCCCGCAGAGGTAGATTCCGTCCGTTGCAAAATCCAGCGGCTTCAGCTTGACGTGGCCCTCCAGGAAGAACTTGTTGGCATCCACCGAGACCCTGAGCATCTTGGAGATCTTCTCGTTGTCCTCGGCCGCCACAAGAGGCGTCGAGAGCACCACCAGGTCTTGGGGCAAATTCAATTCGCGCCCGAGGAGTTCGTGATACACCACCACCTTGTCCGCTTCCACCACGGGCAGTCGGGCCAGGTCGTACTTGATGAAGAGTACGCGGAGTTCCTTGGCCCGCTGGAAGAGCATTTCATTCTCGACGCCGTAGGCCTGGATGTCCCGATATAAAATGTGAACGCTGGTCTCGGGGCTCCGCTCCTTGATCTCGATGGCATTCTTGATGGCCACCATGCAGCAGATGCGCGAGCAGTACTTGCGCTCCTCAATGCGCGCTCCGGCGCACTGGATCATGACCACGTGCTTCGCATTGAAGGTGTCGGCCCGGAATCGCTCTTCGAGCTCCAGCTGGTTGATCACCTTCTCACCGTCGTAGCCGAACAGCCCCACGGGCTTGAGGACATCAGCCCCCGTGGCCACGATGATGATGCCGCACGGGAACTCCTGCTGCACTCCGTTGGTGGTGACCTTCACCTTGAAATGGCCGATATAGCCTTGCACCTCCTGGAGGTCGGTGGAGGTACAAACCTTGATGTTCGGGTTGCCCCGAACCAGGTCCGCCTGCTGCCTGGCGAACTCCCCTGCATCGATGTTGGCCGGCGCCAACTTGTCCAGCTTGAGCAGCAGTCCGCCGAGTTCGGGGGCCTTCTCCACCAGGGTGACTTCGTAGCCGCGGTTGGCCAGGGCCATGGCGGCCGTCATGCCGCTGATGCCGCCTCCTAGGACCATGGCGTGTTGATCCACCTCGGACTCGATGTCCTGCTGAGGCTGGAGGAGAGCGGCCTTGGCCACACCCATGCGGATGAGGTCCTTGGCCTTGTTGGTGCCGTCTTCCCGTTCCTGCATGTGCACCCAGGAGCACTGGTCCCGAATGTTCACCATTTCGAAGAGGTACGGATTGAGATCCGCTTCGGCGCAGGTCCCCCGGAACAGGGGCTCGTGCGTTCGAGGCGTGCACGACGCCACCACCACGCGGTTGAGGTTCTGCTCCTTGATGGCCGCCTTGATTTCATTGATGCCGGTCTCCGAGCAGGTGTAGAGATTCTCCCGCACGAAAACCACGTTGGGCAGCGTCTTGGCGTATTCCGCCAACTCCTTCACGTCGAGATAGCCCGCGATGTTGCTGCCGCAATCGCACACAAAAACGCCGATTCTTAATTCATCTGCCACGTTAGCACCTCATATCCGGCCGGTCGGCTATTGCGATCAACCGACCGCTTTGCGCACTGAGACGGCTTCCGCAGCGCGAGCTGCTGCACTGCTGGCCTGAGCCACCGACTCGGGAATATCCATGGGCCCCTGAGCGCATCCGCACACAAAGATGCCGGGCCGTGTCGTGTTCAATGGAGCGAGGGGATGGGTCTTGAAAAATCCGTTCTCGTCGAGATCCGTCCCCGTAAGCTGAGCCAGCTTCGGAGTGCCTTCCGACGGGATGCAGGCCGTGGCCAGGACCACCATGTCGAACACTTCATGCACGACCTGGCGGTTCGTTGTGGACTCGTACCAGACTATGGGATTGTGGGCTTCGTCCTCGGTGATCTCCGCCACGCGTCCCCGGATGTACTCGATGTTGGACTGCTTGCCGCCGCGAACCTTGTACTCCTCGAAGTTCCGGCCCACCGCCCGAAGATCCATACAGAAAATGGACGACCGGACTTCGGAATCGTGCTCGTTGGCGATCATCGCCTCCTTGACGGAATGCATGCAGCAGTAGGACGAGCAGAACCGGTTGAAACGGAAGTCCCTGGATCCGACACACTGGATGAAGGCGATCTTCTTGGCCGTCTTGAAAGACGCCACCTTCTGCTTGAGCTCGGCGATGCGCCTTTCCAGCTGCTCCGCCTTGGCTGCCGAATCAACCCACGCCTGGAGGTCGATGCCCTCGATGACGGCGCAGGCCTTGAGCATGTCCGAGGCCTCCTGCGAAGTCTTGCCGCATTTCTCCTCGAACTGCTTCACCTGGCGGCTGACCTTCTTGTGCTCTTTCTCGAGCTCCTCGACCTCACGCTCCATGGCGATATCGCTCGGACGATCCAGGTGGCCGGCAGTGGGGCCGCTGGCGCTGAGCAGCCTCTCGAACTCCATGGCCGTCACCACGTTGGCGATCCGGTCGTAGCCGTACTCGGGGATGACCGACGGATCGAAGACCTCGTAGCCGGTGGCCAGGATGATGGAGCCCGCCTCGATCTCGACCTCCTGGTCCTTCTGCTCGTAATCGATGGCCTTGGCCTGGCATACCTTGGCGCACACACCGCACTTCTTGCCCTGCCCCAGCTGACGGCAGTTGGGCGCGTCAATGGTGAAGACCGACGGAATGCCCTGGGGGAAATACTTGTAGATGGCCTTACGCTGACCCAGACCTACGTTGTAGGCGTCCACCACCAGGCTCGGGCATTTCTCCGCGCAGGAACCGCAGCCCGTGCAGAGGTCCTGGTTCACGTAGCGAGCTTTCTTCAGCACCTTCACCTTGAAGGCGCCGACCTCGCCGCTCACTTCCTGAATTTCGCTGTAGGCCAAAAGATTGATGCGGGGATGTCGACCGACATCCAGCAGCTTGGGCGAGAGAATTCAGATGGCGCAGTCGTTGGTGGGAAACGTCTTGTCCAGCTGGGCCATCTTTCCGCCGATGCTGGGGAGCTTCTCCACCATGTGCACCTGGATTCCCATCTCGGCCAGATCCAGGGCGGCCTGTATGCCGGCGATCCCTCCACCGATGACCATAACGTCGTTGCTCACAACACACCTCTTTCGGTTCTAGGATTCCATGTTTTCGGCAATGAGGACACTGAGGTCCTTGATCTGCAAATCCAGATCGAGATTGTTCAGGGCGCAGGTCAGATGGATCTTGCACTTGGGACAGGCCGTCACCAACGTGTCCGCACCCGTGGCCTTGGCTTCCTTCAGCCGCTCCACCTGAATCTGCTTGGAACACGTCGAGCAGTTGGCCCAGCCGCTCGTCCCGC
>CAZEOY010000207.1:0-6396 GCA_964513835.1 uncultured Syntrophobacteraceae bacterium | reverse complement strand
ACGATGGTGTTGCTGATGGCGTTGTGAGCCCCCACCACGTCCATGTTCAGGCGGCTCATGAGCTCGCCCACCTGGGTGTGCGTGAAAAAGCGCAGGGACATGCGCTGCAGATGGCTGAACAAGGCCACGCGCAGGTCGAAGATGACGCCTTCCCCCACCGACGCGTTGAGGCGCCGCTGGACGACCGTCACGAACCCGGCCACCATGGGAAGCAGGAGGAGCGCTCCACTCAAAAGGAGCAGCTCATGGAAATCGCGGGACGGGATCGTCCGGTCGATGAGCTGCCGGAGGATCAGGGGCTGAACCAGGTTCAGCCCGGATAAACTGAGAATCAGCAGCAGGAGTCCGGCCACCCTCCAGCGGTAGGGCCACCCGTAGGAGAGGGCCCGCTTGAGGAGGCTCCAGGTGATGTGAGGTTTCTCATCGGAGGCCAGCAGCGAGCCGCGAAAGCCCCCACCCTGAAATGCCATCATTCTCCTTCCGGATCCTTGGAGCCGGCCCGTTGATCGTGCAGCACGAGAACGCTCTTCATGCTGTCGGAAAGGGTTTGAGCCTTCCCCTTGAGATCGGGCGCCATCCCGGCGGTCTCCGCAAGGATCGCCGCGACCGACGTAGAGTACCACTCGGTGAAGGTTGCCAGCTCCTCCGCCGTGAATTCCCATCCCGCCCGGCGACTGTACTCGGCTGTAATCCGGCGCTCAACCAAGCTGCCCAGCTCCTATGCCTTGACCAGCTCCCGGCTGTACAGAAACGCACCGTCGCGCTCCACCCACTCCGCGCCGCGCCGCTCCAGGACCCATCCGCTCTCCTTCCTGCCGCCGAATGGCAGGCGGAGCGGTGTGAACTCGAAGTCCGGGTTGTCGTGAACCATCCCGAAGTGCTCGGCAAAGAGCTCTCGAGCACCCTCGGGAGGCGTCCCGAAAAACACCAGGAGGAACCCGTAGCGCGTCGCCACCACTTCCCGCACCGCCGCCTCGGGATCGTCGAAGGGCTTCAGGACCAGGAAGGGCCCGAACATTTCCAGGTCGGGGATTTGCTCCATCTCCAGAACCATCGGGTGAACATAGGGTTTGTCGATGCCCCCGGAGAGGACCTTCGCCCCGTCGCACCGCTTCAGGGCGTGCTCGAGGATCCTGATGGTCCGCTCGACCCGGATGGGGCCGATGTCCGTATCCATATCCAGCGGATCTCCCACCTTCATCTCCCCGGCTCTCCGAAGGACGTCTTCCCGAATCTTCTCGTACAGGCTGCTGTGCACCAGGGCCTTCTTCATGGTCGTGCAATACTGCCCCCCGTTGATGAAGGCGCGGCGTGCGATGAATCGGCCCGCTGCCTCGGGGTCGGCGTCCGGAAACACGAGCGCTGCGGGCATGCCGCCCGGCCCCGCAAAAAAGAGCTTCTCGAAGCTCTCCCGGTGCTCCCGGTAGGCGGCCCCCACGGCGGACGCACCGGACATGAAAAGCACGCGAACGGCTGCATCCCGGACACACCGGTGGCCGAACTCGCGGTTGTCCTCCCCCACCATAGGCTCGAAGCTCGAAAAGGGCCTGGAAATATCCGCAATCAGCCGGGCCGAGCGGGGCGTCCATGACGAAAAGCTGAACCGCAGCCGATTCCCGCTCAGGAGCGCGGCACCGCCCAGCTTGGACATCATCACGACGGGAGCGTCGTACGGGAAGATCGCCGCAACCGTCCCATACGGTTTCCCGCCCGCCACCCAGTCCACCTCTTCTTCCATGCTCCGGAGATGCTGGACGCTGATATCCGATTCCATCAGCGTGACCTTTACCGGAAAACCCGCATCCGCTGCGCCGGCCTCGGCCAGATCCTCGCGGCGACCGTCCATCCGCTCCGCCAGTTCGTAGATCGCCTCCAGGCGAGGCCTCAAATCGTTGCTATCCTTCACGACATCCTCCCGCTTTGGACCCGCTTCCACCATTTCACAGACTTTGAAAAGTATAGCACTTCTCCCCGCTGGAATGGAAACCTCTGTCAATCGTTTCAATGCCTGCCAAAAAAAGACTGCGAAACTGGATACTTCTTCCATGGTCGGTATGACTTCGGTTATACTGCTTCCCAAAGGAGGCGTGGTCATGAAGACTAGAAAGACCGCCATTTCACTCCCGGAAGACACCTTCCTTCAAGCCGCAGAGCTTGCCAGGCGTCTTGGCATGAAGCGCAGCCAGTTGATATCAGCCGCTCTGAAGGAATATCTGGAGCGTCACCGGGAAGACCGCATCACCGAGGTCCTGAACGATCTTTACGCCAGGGAGGCTTCCGATACGGATCCCCTTCTGGAAAGGCTGCAGTTCTCCAGCCTCTCCAGGGAGGACTGGTGATGCAGCGCGGGGAGATTTGGTGGGCATCGCTTCCGGCCCCTCCGGGATCGGAGCCGGGTTATTCACGCCCCGTGCTGATCGTTCAGGCCAACTCCTTCAACGTCAGCAGAATCAGCACGGTCGTCGTGGTGGCGATCTCCGGAAATATGGCCCTGGCGAATGCTCCGGGCAACGTGATGCTGAACCGGAAGCACACAGACCTTTCCAAGGATTCAGTCGCCAATGTCTCGCAGCTTCTTACACTCGACAAATGCTTTCTCACGGAAAGAGTGAGTCGCCTCCCGGCATCGCTCCTGAAGAGGGTTGAGGCAGGGCTGCGACTGGTGCTTTCCCTCTGACCGTTCATGCCGCGTAATCACAATTTACAGGGGCAAAGTGTTTGTGTTATAGGGCTTCACAAAAAAAGAAAAGTAATTTAAGGTGCTTAGTTGATGTCAGGTTCATACCGGTTTCAGGACCACTATTTTCATCGCGCCAAGAAGGACCATTACCTGGCCCGGGCCATCTACAAGCTCGAGGAAATCCAGAAGCGGCACCGGCTCATGCGACAGGGAGACAAGGTGCTCGACCTCGGGGCAGCACCGGGGTCCTGGGTCCAGTTCGTGAACGGAGTCGTTGGACCCAGGGGCTGCGTGGTGGCTGTTGACCTCAAGCCCATCGACCATCCTTTTGAGCGAAACGTCACGATCCTGCAGAGGGATGTTTTCGAGGCGGCGCTTGTTGAAGAGCTGAAACAGGATCACGCCCCATTCGACGTGGTCCTGAGCGACATGGCGCCTGCGACCTCGGGGATTCGCTCTGCCGACAGTGCCCGCTCTTCGCTCCTTTTCGAGCGGGCTCTCGCGGTCGCCGAAGCGTTGCTTCGGCCGGGCGGGCATTTCCTGGCGAAGATCTTTCAGGGTTCGGAGTTTCACGACCTTCTGATCGCGGTGAAGCTCCGCTTCCGGAGGGTGAAAGTGGTGAAGCCGGACGCGTCCAAAAAGACGAGCAAAGAGATTTACATCCTGGGAATGGAGTACAGGGGCGGTTTGTAGTTCCGGGTTTCGAGCTCCTGGTTCCCAAGTGCTGGTTTCGAGTTCCGGGTTTCGAGTTGAGGGGAAAGGGCTGGGCTGCATGCGTTCCATGGGCTGCTGCGGCCCGTGGATCATATCGTTCAGGAGGAAATGACATGTCGGGACATTCCAAGTGGAGCACCATCCGCCACAAAAAGGGTGCCGCCGATGCGCGTCGGGGCAAAATTTTCACCAAGCTCATCAAGGAAATCATGGTGGCCGCCCGCATGGGAGGCGCGGACATCAACGGCAATCCCAGGCTGAGGGCGGCGGTGGCCGCGGCCAAAAACGAGAACATGCCCAAGGACAACATCGATCGAGCCATCAAGAAGGGGACGGGCGATCTGGATGGCGTGTCCTACGAGGAGATCAACTACGAGGGCTACGGTCCGGGAGGCGTCGCGGTCCTGCTGGACGTGATGACGGACAACCGCAACCGGGCTGCCAGCGAGATCCGGCACATCTTCAGCCGAAGTGGCGGCAATATGGGAGAGGCCGGCTGCGTGGCCTGGATGTTCACCAAGAAAGGCAGCATCGTTTTCAGCAAGGACGAGATTTCGGAAGATGAGCTGATGGAGCTCGCCCTGGAGGCGGGAGCCGAGGATGTGCAGGACCAGGGGGAGCAGTTCGAAGTGACCACCTCCCTCGAGGATTTCAACGCCGTCAGGACCGCTTTCGAGGACAAGGGGCTCAACTATCAGACGGCAGAGCTCACCATGGTTCCCCAGACGACGGTTCGCATCGAGGACGAGAAGCTGGCCCAGCAGATCCTTCGCCTCATGGATGCCCTCGAGGATTCGGATGACGTCCAGCATGCCTACGCCAATTTCGATATCCCGGACGAGATCATGAATGCCATGGAGTGAGGCTGAGGCGAACGGTCCTGATGTCATTCCCGCGGAAGCGGGAATCCAGTGTTCACTATGGCGAAGCAATTTTCGTTTACGTTCTCGCCGGCAAACGTAATGGCACACTCTATGTTGGGGTGACCTCCAAGGTGGTGCAAAGGGTCTGGCAGCATAAACAGGGTGCTGTAGACGGCTTGACCAAGCAGCACAACGTCGCCAGGCTCGTTGATTTTGAGGGACACGATGCCGCCGAGAGCGCCGGCGCCGGAGAAAGACAGATTCAGAAATGGATCGGATCCGAACCATAGGCATTGATCCGGGGTCTCGAGCCACGGGGTACGGCATCGTGGAGGGGGATGGGCGGAAGTTGAGCTACGTGGCGAGCGGAGTCGTCTCGCTGCCGGGGCGCCTGCCTCTCTGGGAGCGCCTCGGGATCATTTACACGCGGCTTTCGGCCCTCATCGTTGAAAACCAGCCATCCTGCATGGCCGTCGAAGATGTCTTCCTCGCCAAGAACGTGAAAAGCGCCCTCAAACTGGGGCAGGCGCGGGGGGCGGCCATCCTGGCGGGCGTCAACGCGGGACTGGAGATTCATGAATACAGCGCGCTCCAGATCAAGCAGGCCGTCGTGGGATACGGCAAAGCCGCCAAGGAGCAGGTTGAGGAGATGGTCCGCTTCTTTTTCGGTCTGAGAGACCGCCTCAACCCCAACGCCTCGGACGCCCTGGCCGTGGCGCTCTGCCACCTGAACACCGGCGCATCCTTTGCGCGATGGAACGTATCGAGCCGGAAATGATCGGTCATCTTTGCGGCAAGCTGCATCACAAGTCACCGGAGCAGATCATCCTGGATGTGAACGGGGTGGGGTATTGCGTGCAGGTGCCTCTCAGCACATTTTACGACCTCCCCGAGCCCGGGGGCCAGGTGAGCCTGCACATCCACACGCATGTCCGCGAAGATGCCCTGCAGCTCTACGGTTTCCGTACGGCGGACGAGCGTGAGATCTTTCTGCTGCTGATCACGGTCAATGGAGTGGGGCCGCGGCTGGCCGTCTCCATTCTCTCGGGAATCAGCCCCGATGAGCTCCGCCAGGTCCTGATGCACCAGGATCATCGCCGTCTTCAGGCCATCCCGGGAGTCGGAAAGAAGATTGCCGAGCGCATCGTGCTCGAGCTCCGGGATCGCTGGAAGGACCCCAAGGAGAAGCCGGCGGAGCCGGTTCCGTCCGGTCGGGATGGGGGAGCCTATGCCGACGCACTCTCGGCGCTCATGAATCTCGGCTATCGGGCGGCGGAGGCCGGAAAGGCCCTCACCGGGGCTCAGAAGTCCCTGGGCGAGAGCCCGTCTCTCGAGCAGCTGCTCAAGGAGGCCCTGCGAACCCTGGCAGCAGCCAAATGAGGACGGCTGTCATCTGTCCGCCAGAAACATAAGGAACTGTAAACGTTGAGGAACAAAGGCTTCGTTCTTTTCACAGTGGAATGAGCACAACGCTCGCAACGAATGAGTAGGGTGCGTTCCACGCACCGGGCGATTATGGTGAGTGGAACGCACCCTGCAACTGTTAACCAGAAACCAGAAACGCAAAAGATGCCCGATCGCCTGATCGAACCGACACCCAGGGACGAGGACCTCCCGGTCGAAAACAGCCTGCGCCCCAGGCGGCTGGACGACTACATCGGGCAGAAGCTCGTCAAGGAAAACCTCAGCATCTTCATCGAGGCCGCCAGGCAGCGATCGGAATCCCTCGACCACGTTCTGCTGCACGGGCACCCGGGGTTGGGAAAGACCTCGCTGGCCGCGGTGATTGCCAATGAGCTGGGCGTTCACATGCGCAGCACCTCGGGGCCGGTCATCGAGCGCACGGGGGATCTGGCGGCCATTCTGACCAATCTGGAGCCGCGGGATGTGCTCTTCATCGACGAGATCCACCGGTTGAACCACGTCGAGGAGATCCTCTACCCGGCCATGGAGGATTTTCAGCTCGACATCATTATCGGCCAGGGCCCGTCGGCCCGCACCATCAAGCTGGATGTGCCCCCCTTCACGCTCGTCGGGGCGACCACGCGGGCCGGCCTCCTCTCCCCGCCCCTCCGCGACCGGTTCGGGGTTGCCCTCCGGCTGGAGTTTTACCAGGTCGATGAACTGAAGGAGATCATC
>CAZEOY010000206.1:0-6400 GCA_964513835.1 uncultured Syntrophobacteraceae bacterium | reverse complement strand
GCGAGAATCGCCACGCCGTGCGGAATCTCCCGCTCTGCGCCGTTGGTTTTGACCGTGGTGAAGAAGTTCCCCACAAAACCCGAAACGTTGGTTACAGTGGAGCTCAACAGGATGTCAATATTTCCGTGCTTCTCAACACGTTCCACCAGCTCCTTGACGTAAGCGCCGATGTCTTCACCCTTCCAGGATTGCTTCACCTTGAGCGCGTGGCCCCCCAGGTAATCCTTTTGCTCGACGATGGTCGTCCGGAATCCCTGGTCGGCCAGGTTCAGCGCAGCGTTCATGCCGGAGACTCCACCCCCTATGACCAGTGCATCGTGGTTGAGCTCAACCTGAAGCTTCTCGATGGGTTCGAGGAGAGCCACCTTGGCCACTGCCATGCGAACGAGATCTTTTGCCTTCTCCGTGGCCTTTTCAGGTTCCGCCTGGTGCACCCAGGAATCCTGGTCGCGAATGTTGGCCAGCTCGAAGAGGTACCGGTTCAGACCGGCTTCGCGAATCGTCTCCTGGAAAAGCGCCTCGTGAGTCCGTGGGGTGCATGCGGCCACGACCACGCGGTTAAGCCGGTGCTCCTTGACCGCCTCCCTGATCAGGCTCTGGGTGTCGGCGCTGCAGGTGAAGAGGTTGTTCGCGACATGGACCACGTTGGGGAGGGTGGCAGCGTATTGACGAACTGCCGGTACATCCACGACGCTCGCGATGTTGATGCCGCAATGGCAGACAAAGACCCCGATGCGGGGCTCGTCTCCCGTGACGGGGATTTCATCAGGATAGGACTTTTTCTGAGTCAGTGTGTCTCGGGCTGAAGACAGTGTCGCAGCCGAAGCCGCCGACGCCGCCGAGGCTTCCATGACCGAATAGGGGATGTCCTTGGGACCCGTGGCGGCTCCGCAGGCGAAAATGCCCGGTCGTGAAGTGGCCACAGGCGAGAAGGAACTGGCGGCAACGAAGCCATCGGCATCCAGCTCGATGCCCAGTTTCTTCGCGGTCTCCCTAAGCTCCGCGTCCACCTCCAGACCGATGGACAGGACCACCATGTCGAACACTTCGCTCCTCATCTCGCCGCTGTCGTCGACATAAGTGATCTCCAAATCCTCTGAACCGGGAGCTGCAGCATCGATACTGTGGATGCGCGAGCGGATGAAGCGAACCCCCGCCTCGCCCCTGGCTCGGTCATAGTACCGCTCGAACTCCTTTCCGTAGGTCCGCATGTCCATATAGAAAATGGCCGTGTCCAGCTCTCCGTGGCAGTGCTCCTTGGCGATGACGGCTTCCTTGATGGCATACATGCAGCACACGCCCGAACAGTAAGGATGCGCCCCATTCTGGAGGCCGCGGGAGCCGACGCACTGGAGCCAGGCGATCTTTTTGGGGGCCTGCTTGTCCGATGGACGGACCAGGTGACCCTCGAAAGGACCGGACGCACTCAATATGCGCTCGAATTCCATGCTGGTGACGACATTTCGGAGCCTGCCGTACCCGTAGGTGTCATACTGGTGAGGATCGAAAGCTTTGAAGCCAGGAGCCATGATGACGGCACCCACCCCGATTTCCTTTTCCACGGGCTGTTCGTCATGCATGACGGCCTTGGCGAGGCAGGCTTCCACGCACTGATAACACTCGGAGCAGATCCCGCAGCTGAGGCAGCGTTCCGCCTCTTTTCGGACCTGCTCTTCCGTGAAACCGAGCTGCACCTCGTCAAAAGACTTGACCCGTGCTTCAGGTGCCATACGGGGCATGCGCTCACGGGGGATCCGGTCATAGCCTTCGGTCCTGACGTCCTGGACGGCCCTCCACTCTCTTTGGCGTCCTTCGCGAAGATCCTTGCCCTGAAGGAACCTGTCAATGGAAATCGCAGCCTGCTTGCCTGCTTCGATGGCTTCGATCACCGTGGCAGGTCCCGTGACGGCGTCGCCCCCGGCGAAAATGTCCGCATCGTCACTCTGCATGGTCACGGGATCCACCCTCATGGTGCCCCAGTCGCTCAACTGGCAGGTGCATTCGGGGGTCAGGCAGGCCCAGTCGGATTCCTGGCCGATGGCGGGAATCACGGTATCCACTTCGATGGTAAAGTTGGATCCTTCAATGGGGATCGGGCGACGCCGTCCACTCTGGTCGGGCTCGCCCAGCTCCATCCTGACACACTCGATGGCCTGGACCTGGCTTTTCTCCCCAATGATCCGAATGGGATTCGTGAGGGTCATGATCTCGATGCCTTCTTCCTGGCACTCCTCGATCTCCTCCTCGTTGGCGGGCATCTCCTCCATGCTGCGCCGATAGATGATCATCGGTTTGGACGCTCCGCAGCGCAAAGCACTCCGAACACAGTCCATGGCAACGTTCCCGCCGCCGATAACCGCCACTCGATCGCCCAGCTTGACCCGTTCTCCGAGATTCATGTCGCGCAGGAAGTCGACTCCAGGATAAACGCCCCTCAAATACTCCCCTTCAATATCGAGGCTCTTACACTCGTGGGCGCCTATACCCACGAAGAAGGCTTTGAAGCCCTGGTCCCGGAGCTCCGGTATGGTCACATCCCGTCCGATTTCGACGCCCGTTCGGAACTCAACACCCATATCCTGAATAACCTGGATTTCTGCTTCGATGATGTCCCTTGGGAGGCGGTATGAGGGGATTCCGACGGTGAGCATACCGCCGAGCACGGGGAGCCTCTCAAAAACCGTCACCTGGTAGCCCTCGATGGCCAGATAGTAGGCACAGGTCAAGCCCGCGGGACCCGAGCCGATGATGGCCACCTTCTCACTTCGTTTCTGCTTGATCTCAGGGACGAATCGGGTTTCCGAGTGAAGCTCCAGATCTGCCACGAACCGCTTGATGGAATCGATGGCGACGGGTTGATCCAGTTCGCCACGCTTGCATATGGACTCACACGGGTGGTGACACACGCGCCCGCATATTGCAGGGAGGGGATTCTCCTCCTTGACCAGCTTCAAGGCCTCCAGATACTTGCCCTCAGCCGCCAGGGCCACATAACCCTGAACGGAAATATGGGCGGGGCAGGCTACCTTGCAAGGGGAGGTCCCGGATTTCTCGATGGCAAAGGTGCCGGGTACGGCCTGAGCGTATTTGCGATAAGCCGCCTTGCGCTCGCTCAATGCCATATCGTATTCGTTGGGACGTACAACCGGGCACACATTGGCGCACTCGCCACACCCAGTGCATTTGGATGAATCGACGTAGCGGGGTTTTTGGATCACCTTGACCTTGAAGTCGCCTGGAGTCCCTGTGACCCCCTGAACCTCCGTCAGCGTCAGGAGCTCGATATTCAGATGGCGACCGGCTTCCACCAGCTTGGGAGAGAGGATGCACATGGAACAGTCATTGGTGGGGAACGTCTTGTCCAGCTGCGCCATGACGCCGCCGATGGCGGGAGTCTTCTCCGCCACATATACGTAGTAGCCGGAATTAGCCAGGTCCAAAGCGGCCTGAATCCCGGCGACGCCTCCTCCCACCACCATGACGGAGCCGATGGTGGTCCCATTGGTTCCTGCCTTAGGAATCTGTTGCTGTTTCACGTCTTTTTTTGTGTCCATCATTCTCTTCCTGTATGGGATTCAAAAGGTGAAACGTTTCACTCCTGTTCAAAGCCTGAGTCTGTCGTCTTAGAGAAGGTATGTGGCCGGTGTAACGAGAAGAAAACACCTCCAACTATACCATTCACGAGGTCATCGTTCAAGGAGTAAACACCAGTTTGCACAACACCTCCTAGCATCCTGCCCCAATTTACACATGCAGCATGGATAGGGGGGAAACGGCGGGCGACTCATGGGCCAGAGATGGTGTCGAAGCACAAGAGGGGTGGCGGAGTCGACTCTATTACTGCTCAACACTTGGAAAAAGCATCTAACACTGAACATTTTTGCACAATGTCCTTATAGTCAAAACCACCCGGCAGATCAAGAGCCTATACGCATTTCCAAATGCTTCACACTTGCAAAAGGCCTGGAGCGTGAGCAGCATTGCAGATGCTTGTGAATGATCCTGATTTAGCATGCGTTAAGATGATGTAAAGAGCTGATGTTTGTGGGGATCACCCAGCAAGGAGGTCATTTCATGGACGAATTCGATCGCGAATCCCTTTCACGTTATGACGGAAGCGACGGCAGGCCGGCTTATGTCGCCTATGAAGGCCGGATCTACGATGTGTCGCGCAGCAGGCTTTGGGCGGGAGGAGCCCACATGAAGCGGCACAGCGCGGGCGAAGATCTGACGGAAGATCTGGACGATGCTCCTCACGACCCCGAAGTGCTGAAGAGGTTTCGTCAGGTGGGAGTGCTCAAGGATTAGACCGGCTTTCAGCCGGCCTGGTCCGTCCCTCTGACCATTCCGTTGATTGCAGCTGGTGGATTGGCATCCATCGGGTCACCAGCCGCTGCGGAGGCTGGCTCGGGAAAAGCCATCCGACCTCGGACGCGCTGCGCCTGGCCCCTGCACCCTATACTGGCGCAACGCAACATCTACCCGTCCGCCTCAGATTCCGCTGATGGGTGCTATCGCCTCATTACTGATTTTGACGGCGCAGAGTTTCCCGCACATGGTGCACGCATCCCGGTCCCGTGTGACCTCCAGCCTGCGCCGGACCAGGTCCGGGTCGATGGCCTCGGCAATCATCCCGTCCCAGTCCAGTTTGAGACGGCATGTGGACATGCGCCGGTCCCACTCCACGGCGCCCGGAAGCCCCTTGGCAATGTCCGCCACGTGGGCCGCGATGCGGGTGGCCATAACCCCCTGGAACACATCGTCGACATTGGGGAGCCCCAGGTGCTCGGCGGGGGTCACGTAGCAGAGGAAGTCGGCGCCGGCTGCACCGGCGATGGCGCCCCCAATGGCGGCCGTGATGTGGTCGTAGCCGGGAGCGATGTCCGTGGGCAGAGGGCCCAGCACGTAGAAAGGGGCTCCATCGCACAGCCGCTTCTGAAGGATCATGTTGGCCTGGATATCGGGAAGGGGGACATGACCCGGACCCTCGATCATGACCTGGACGCCCCGCGACCGGGCGCGCCTGGCCAGCTCACCCAGGATGATCAACTCCTCCACCTGGGCACCGTCCGTGGCGTCGACGACGGTCCCGGGACGGAAACCGTCACCCAGGCTTAACGTGACGTCGTGGGTGTGGGCGATGGAGAGCAGATCGTTGTAGTATTCGAAGAGCGGGTTTTCAGTGTCGTTCTTGCGCATCCAGTGCATGAGGATGGAGCCGCCGCGGCTGACGCAGGGCATGAGCCTCTCGTAGGATTCGAGCCGTTGAACCGAGGCCCGTGTGACCCCGCAGTGAACCGTGATGTAGTCAATGCCTTCGCTGCACTGCCTCTCGATGCTTCGCAACAGCTCCTCGCCGTCCATCTCCCGAAGCTCCCTGCCCTGGAGGATCAGTTCGGTGGCGAGTCCGTAAATCGGCACGGCGCCGATCATGACGGGCGAGTTTTCGAGGAAGTAGCGACGCAGCCGCTGGAGGTCTCCACCAGTGGAAAGATCCATGATGGAATGCGTTTTGGCATCCAGAGCCGCCCTCAGCTTCGAAGCTTCCAGCTCTTCGCTGAAGCATTCGCCGCTGCTTCCCAGGTTCGCGTTGACCTTGGTCTTCAGGCCTTGTCCGATGGCGTAAACGTTTGAAAACGAACGGTGCCGATTTTTGGGCAGAACGGCATGGCCCAGAGCGATGCAGTCCCGCAGCTTCTCAGGCGACATCGGCTCGTCCGCGACGGCCCGGACCATCTCATCGGTAACGATTCCGGCTCGGGCGAAGTCGAGTTGGGTATTCATAGATTCCCTCCGTCAATACAGGATGATGGACCAGGGAGCAGTGGATCGGAGGGCAGGGGAGATGGCAGAAATCGTTGGTGACGCTGAATGAACAAATGCGAGGAGCGATTTCTGTCGCACACGCCGATTCCTCCGCCGGCATGACCGGGACTTATACTATCTACTCGTCTCAGGTTGCAGTCTTCCTTGTCCGTTTAGAGAGCTCGATATCGCATCACTTGCAGTTCAAGGCTGAGGGGCACGAGATTCTACCCCCCGCATCCCCCCCACCGAGCTTAAGGAACCATAAAAAAAGACCGAATCCTCGACGGAAACGGCCTGAAAAAACTGAGCGCCTTTTCAGCCATTTCCCTACGCTGGAACTACCCAGATCAGGTGCATAAGGGTCTCTTCTCAGCCTGTACTGCAGGCACCCCTAACGGCTGTTCGTGTCCAAATAATATTACCTTCTGCCAGTCGGGTTGTCAAACAGGGTTATTGGCACTGTAAGGAGTATTCTATCGGCACTTGAGTCCACATGATATTTCCTCTAAAATATGTGTTAATCACAAAATCGGGGAAATGGAAAGGGCGGGCAGAAGTGAATCTGCAGGGCAAGACAGATTTGACAACCGTG
>CAZEOY010000205.1:0-6404 GCA_964513835.1 uncultured Syntrophobacteraceae bacterium | reverse complement strand
GCATAGCCAAACCGCAGGCCGGCAAGCGCGTAGGACTTGCTGAGGGTCCGCGTCACAATCAGCCGCGGGTGTTCGCGGACGAGGTCAACACAGTTGAACTCTGCGAAATCGGCGTAGGCCTCATCGATCACCACCACCGACTTTTCGTTTCGGCCGAGCAAAGCCTCGATAGCCTGTCGGGATACCGCTCTTCCCGTCGGAGCGTTGGGATTGGGAAAGATGATACCGCCGTTGGGGGGCCGGTAGTCTTCCGGACGGATTTCCAGCTCCTCGGTCAGAGCCACTGTATCATAAGACACGTTGTAGAGCTTGCAGTAGACCGGGTAGAAACTGTAGGTGATATCCGGGAAGAGCAAAGGAGCGGAGTGCTTCAGGAGCGCCAGGAAGGTGTGGGCCAGCACCTCATCGGATCCATTTCCCACAAACACCTGGTTCGGCGCCACTTCAAAGTGTTGGGCGACGGCCTCCTTCACCAGGTCGGCGTTGGGGTCGGGATAAAGACGCAACGCATCATCGGCCTCCCGCTTCAGGGCTTCGATCACTTTCGGAGAGGGACCGTAAGGGTTTTCGTTGGTGTTGAGCTTCACCAGGTCCGGGAGCTTGGGCTGCTCGCCGGGCACATAGGGTGTGAGCTCGTGTACGATCGAGCTCCAGTAGATACTCATCTCATAAACCTCATTGAACAGTCCATGACAGGTTCGCCGCGGGGTGCCGCCGGGCTGGCTTGTAAGACCGGCGAATTTTGCGCCACGAGGCTTCAGGAGGATGCAAAATTTCTTTATACACCCGTGGCGGATTCCGCACCATCTTGAATTGAACCCGATGCGCCTGTGGATCGTTGAAGCGTCTTCGTCTCGTCCATTGAGGGGCTGAATAGAATCGAGGCGGACCTAACGTCCACCTCGATTGCTGTGCGTTTACGGGATGCGCAGAAGCCCTCACGGCTTCTGCCGAGCTGACCGGAAACCCTATCGGGCGGGCTCCGGTTCGGCCGCGGGACTGTAAACCTTCCCTGCAGGCCTGGGAGCTCCGGTTCCTCCGCTGGAAGCTCCAAACCCGCCGTGAGATGACACCATGGCAAAATCGGGATACGCATTGAGGCCATGCTCGTTGAAATCGAGACCCTCGATTTCCTCATCGGGGGATACCCGAAGCCCGATGGTGGCCTTGATAACGTTGAAGAGGATGAAAGCGGTGCCGAACGTCCAGACGAAAGCTGCCGCACATCCGAGAGCCTGCACACCCAGCTGACCCAGCGTGAAGCCTTTGATGTTGAAAATGGCGGCGGCGAGAGTCCCCCAGACGCCGTTGACGGCATGGACCGACACGGCACCCACAGGGTCATCGACGCCAATCCGGTCGATGAAGAGAACAGACACGACCACCAGGACCCCGCCGATGAGACCGATCATCACAGCGCTCACCGGCGCCACGTTGTTGCAGGGGGCCGTGATCGCCACCAGGCCTGCGAGCGCCCCATTCAGGGACATGGAGAGATCCGGTTTCTTGGTAATGAGCCAGATGGTGGCCATGGCGGCGACGGCGCCAGCTGCGGCAGCCAGGTTCGTGTTGACGAAAATCATGGCGATGTCTTTGGTGCCTGCAGTCGTGGAGCCGGGATTGAATCCGAACCATCCGAGCCACAGGATGAAAACGCCTACGGCAGCGAGCGGCAGGTTGTGACCCGGAATGGCACGGGGCCGACCCTTGGAATCATACTTTCCAATTCTGGGTCCAAGAACGATGGCTCCGGCCAGAGCAGCCCATCCTCCCACGGAATGGACGACGGTGGAGCCCGCGAAGTCGATGAAGCCCATTTTCTCCAGCCAGCCGCCCCCCTGGTACAAACCTCCCCATGCCCAGCTTCCCACCACGGGATAGATGAAGGCACTGATGAAGAAGCTGTAGGCAATGTATCCCACGAATTTCGTGCGCTCAGCCATGGCACCCGAGACGATCGTGGCGGCCGTGGCGGCGAATACGACCTGGAACATCCAGAAAGCCAGCACCCATGGGTCCCCATCCGGAGTGAAGTCCGACAGGAAGAACCCCGAGGTCCCGACAAACCCGCCTGCGGACGCTCCGAACATGAGCCCAAAGCCGATGGCCCAGAAACCGAGGCTCCCCACCGAGAAGTCCATGAGGTTCTTCATCATGATGTTGACGGAGTTTTTGGCTCGTGTGAAGCCGGCCTCCACACAGGCAAACCCGGCCTGCATGAAGAAGACCAGAGCTGCGGCCACGAGGGTCCAGACGTAATCCAGGTTCTTCTGGACATCCTTGACCGTGGGCTCGTCCTCGGCCCAGCCCATGACGGGGCTGATCACGCTGATAAAAAGAGTGCTCAGTAGAATGATTTTGCGTTGCATTGCCTTCCTCCCTGTTTTGGTTCTCTGTCCCTTTGTCCGCACTCAGGGCAGTTCTATGGGTCAATCCAAATCTCAGAGGGCATCGAGCCCCGTTTCTCCAGTCCTGATGCGCACGGTTTCTTCAATCCTGGAAACGAAGATCTTGCCATCCCCGATTTTGCCTGAGCTGGCCGTCTTCTGTATGGTTTCCATGACTTCCCGGGCTCTGGATTCGGGCACGGCGAGAGTGACCAGGATCTTCGGAATGAAGTCCACCTTGTACTCGGCTCCCCTGTAAACCTCCACATGTCCCTTTTGCCGACCGAACCCCTTGACTTCATGAACCGTCATTCCCTGAAGTCCTTTACTCACGAGGGCCTCCTGAACCTCAGCCAGCTTGAATGGCTTGATGATTGCCTCGATCTTGACCATGATGTTCCTCCCTGCATGAATTGTGGCGGTCTTCTGTTGGATGGAGGGATAGGCAAGGAGCAGGCCAAGCCAGGAAGTTCCAGCCTATGATACTGTATTTATTATATTTATATAAATATGCTCATTCATATTTGCTCAATAGACGGAACACTTTTGTTCACATTGTCAATAAGATGGATAAATAGAACAATTTTGTAGTTATTCTGAATGAATTGGATGGCCTGATCGGGGGGGGCAGTTCTGTTCAAAAAAAGGGGGAATATCCGTATCGAGGCACGGATGAGGGCAGTGCGACCTTTCCGGCGCCCTCAGCCATGCGGTGGTACCAGGTGGGCGGAAGCTCAGGGCTTGGCCGGGGCCGTCTGCTCCTGGCGAGCCTTTTCGTCCCGTTCGATTTCGGCCTCGATGGGTTGAAAGAAGTGGCTGATGCGACCCTGGTTCAAGGTCTCGTCATAGGTGAGCAGAGTATTCACTTTTCCGGATGTCCAGAAGAACTTGCGGTCGGATTCGTCCGGAAGGAAGGGCTTGCCATGTTCCCTGGCCAGCTGGTCTCGCATTTTGGTGAAGCTCTGCATGGAGCTGAAATAGATCATGACGTTGTAGAACCGCCCCTTGTAGAAGCCATAAACGACCTTGTCCACCACAATGCCATGCAGCTCCACGACCTCGCCTTCCCGGACATAGAACTTCTGGTCCTTATCCTCGCCAATGAGCTTCAGGTCCGGCAGGTCACGGATATTCGCGGCCCACGCGATATCCCTGAACCCCTCGGCCTGCTGGGCCGGCGGGGACGCCAGAAAGCCGAACATGGCCCAGCAAATGAACAGAAGAGCTACCGCCAGGACTACGATGGCGGCTGTCTTGGCCTTGCTGCGATCACTCATTCCTCTTCCTCTTCGTCACCCTGGATCACCAGGTGTCGTTCCAAAAAATCAAGGAGCCTCTGGCCATCAGCCGTGGGCAGCCAGCCCAGTCCCCCACATTGGTCGCACTCCGTCATGTCCCCATGGTCTTCGGAGGCCAGCACTCCCTCTCCCCAGCACTTCCAGCACCGGACTTCAAGCTCCGGAAGTCCCATGATCCGCCGACTCCTTTTCCTCAGGCTTTGTCAATACGGGATGCCCGAACCCAGGCGGCGACGCCAACTGCCCCCTTGTTGCACGCCAAGTCCCTGCCCTTGTCCCGCAGTGACACCGCTGGCGACACATCACAGAAAGCAAGCAGAGCGACGTCTCCCGCGAAGAACCGGCGCAAATCTAACCACCTCAAGGGGTGGTGGCAAGGACAAATCGGGCGACGATCAAAACTCGGCGTGGCCGGGTGTGCGGGGAAACGGGATGACCTCACGGATATTGGAAATTCCGGTACAAAACTGAACCATCCGCTCCAGCCCCAGTCCGAAGCCGGCATGCGGCACCGTCCCCCACTCCCGAAGCTCGACATACCATCGGTATTCTTCCACCGAAATGGACCTCGACCGCATCTGCTCCAGGAGCACATCCTTGCGCTCTTCCCTCTGGGAGCCCCCCACGATCTCACCGATGCGGGGAACCAGAATATCCATGGCGGCCACGGTGTGCTCATTATCATTCACGCGCATGTAGAATGGCTTCAGACTCCGCGGAAAGTCCAAAATGGCGACGGGCTTTTTGAAAATCCTCTCCGTCAGCCAGCGTTCGTGCTCCGCCTGGAGGTCATTACCCCAGGCCACCGGAAAAGCAAATGTCTCGCCGGACTTCTCCAGCAGTTTCACGGCCTCCGTGTAAGAAATCGCCTCGAAAGGCTCCCTCACCGTCTGCTCCAGCACCTCCCTCAGATTGGGCTCCAGGAACCGTGTGAAGAACTCGATATCTTCTTCGCAGCGATCCAACACCGCTTGAATGAGGTGCTTCACCATCGCCTCCGCGAGCTCAAGGTCTCCGATCAGGTCGCAAAAAGCCATTTCCGGCTCGACCATCCAGAACTCGGCCAGATGGCGGCTGGTATTGGAGTTTTCAGCTCGGAACGTGGGACCGAATGTGTAGACCTTCCCCAATGCGAGGGCATAGATCTCGGCCTGCAGCTGACCGCTCACCGTGAGAAACGTCGGACGTCCGAAGAAGTCCGTCGAAAGGCCGGCAGCCTCCTGCCCGGGCACGGCTCGGCTCGGATCCAGCGTGGTGACCCGGAAAACATCCCCGGCCCCTTCGCAGTCGCTCGCCGTGATGATGGGGGTGTGGATGTAGAGGAACCCGCGCTCCTCGAGGAACTGATGGATCGCAAAGCTGATGCGGTTCCGGACGCGCATGGCCGCACCGATGGTGTTGGTTCTGGGGCGAAGATGAGCGATTTCCCGGAGGAATTCGAAGGAGTGCCGTTTCTTCTGGAGCGGGTAGGTCGCAGGGTCTGCAGGTCCCACCACTTCCAACCTTGTGGCATGAACCTCGACGGACTGCCCCTTTCCCGGGGAACGCTCGAGGGTTCCCTCGACCGAAAGGCTGCATCCATTGCTGATCCCTCCCAAAACTCTCTGAACATCGGGGCGGCTGTGGTCTGCCACGATCTGGAGATTTTTGAGACAGGACCCGTCGTTCAATTCGATGAAGCTCACTCCAGCCTTGGAATCCCGCCTGGTACGAACCCAGCCGTTTACCTTCACAAGGCGTCCCGCGGCTTCGGGATCCGTCTTCAAGACCTCGAAGACACTCCTGACTCGATCCATGCTTTCTCCCGACTGTCTCATGCCCTCGTCTCCCAACCCATAGCCAACCGCAGCCTGGCGGCCTGCAGCACTTGCCCCTGTCACCCTGCGAGGACTTGACGGAGCGATTCGGGATCGCTCACCGGTCTCCGACAGGCGTAATTCTCACACACATACGCTGTCGTTTTGCCGTCGACGGCACCCATGGATTCCACGTAGGGGCACAGCTCCACAAGACGAGGTTTCCCTCCGTCGACGGCAGCCCCTACAACGACGCGCCGAGGACCGAACCTCCGGTGGACGGCTTCGAGCATGGCCCTGAAGTCAGGGGCCGTCGGATCGCCGACGATCACCACCTCCTGTCCCGGGCCGACAGCGAAATCCACCGCATTCAGCAACTGAGTATACGCCGAGGGGTAATCGGATACCAGACTCGAAAAATGATCCAGGATCACTTCTCCACGCTGCTCCAGTGAAGGGTCGCCCGTCATGCGACCGAGACGAAGCAGGTTGAGGGCCGCCACGGAGTTGCCCGACGGGATCGCTCCGTCGTAGATCGGCTTGTCTCGCACAATCAAGGATTCTCCATCCACTCCGCTGAAGAAGCACCCTCCCGCCGTGTCATCCCAGAAGAGCCTCAGCATGTCTCCGTTGAGGCTCACGGACTTCTCCAGAAAACGCACATCGAGTGTCGACTCGTAGAGCTCGATGAGGCCCCACACCAAAAAAGCGTAATCATCCAGATAGCCGAGGTGGGCAACCTCACCTTCCCGAAAGCGGCGGCGCAGCCGGCCGGAATCGTCAATCAGGGCTTCCAGCACGAAATCCGCAGCCCGAACTGCTGCCTGAAGCCATGAAACCTCCCCGATCGCCTGGTGGCCTTTGGCCAGGGCTGCAATCATGAGTCCGTTCCAGGAAGTGAGGACCTTGTCGTCCTTGAGGGG
>CAZEOY010000204.1:0-6422 GCA_964513835.1 uncultured Syntrophobacteraceae bacterium | reverse complement strand
AGTTTGAGGCTCTCCCGGCGGTTGTCGAAAAGATCGAAGCACTTTTCTCCCCTTGGGACCCTGATCCCGCTGTTTGCCTGGCTCCTCACTTTGAATCCTTTGATCCGAGGTCACAAAGGATCATCGAGAGTATCAAGGAGTTCATGAAGGCTCTTTCAGAGGGATTGTGGGACAGATCCCAGCAGATACTCTTGGAGCTGTCCGATCAGAACTCCAAATCCGATTTGTATAATGAAATTGGATCATTGGCCAGGCAGCTCCACTGCGCTATCAAAGATGTTACGGCAACCCTCGATCCAGGCCTGAAGGAGATTGTCGAACTGAAACTTCCCGATTCAGGGAATCGACTCGAGTATATCCTCGAACTGACTGAAAGGGCGGCAACCGTCACTTTGGATAATGTCGAGGCCATTCAGAAACGGAATCAGGAAGCCGAAGCCTGTCTCACCAGACTGAGGGAAACTGTGAGTGGTCTGAAAGCTTTGGGCTCTCCGGCACAGGAGAAGCTTGATTCCGGATTGGAGCTGATCGATGTGGTCATGAAGGTCTTGGACCAGAATCGGGATGACTTGATCAGCATACTGACGGCTCAGGATTTTCAGGATCTGACAGGGCAAATCATCCAGAAGATCATCAATCTCCTGAAAGATCTGGAAAAAAGGCTGGTCCAGGTGGTTCGAGCCTTTGGTGACCGCGGAACGGCCAAAACCACCCCGCAAAATGATGAATTGTACGGGCCCGCTCACAAAGGCAAAGAAGAAGCTCTTCATTCACAGGACGACGTCGATTCGTTGCTGGCTGAGTTCGGTTTCTGATCGAGATCAAAGCCGTCTTGCCTTCGAGGTCGTGCAGGAGTGTCGAGACTGCTGGACTTCAAGAATTGGGGGTTGACCCGACGCTACCATTTGTACTCCACCGAAAACAGGACGTATTCATGCTTTTCTCACATGAGGAGAGTGAGATGACCGCCCTGGCTCCACTGGTGGCTTGGGCTCAAAAAGTTGACAGCGAACGCCCGAAGACGAGAGGACAACGACATGGGGATACTGACGGCACGCCACGCCCCACGCTTTGCACCGATAGGGCAGGCGAGGGTTCCAGGTGATGGAGAAATGCTGACACTTATTGCATGTCACTTTCTCTCCCTTCGCTGATAACGGTTTGTAAAAACCGTATTGAATTGGAATCGTTCTGAGAGCCTCCCATACAGTTGGCTTCCCCATTGTGATTCCGATATTCATTGTGCAAGGTGCAAGCCAGGTTCCGTGAAACAGGCGATTGGATGATCTCACGGAAAGCCGTGCCATACCCTGAAGCTCGCCATTGGTTTTTTCACTCAAGTGGCCCAGTTAGGCAACCGATTTAAGGGTTGAAGGAGCTGAAGGCCATGGTGATCACAGACTACAGGGTACAGAGTGTTTTGCGGACTTACAGCAGGCAACTTCAGAAATCCAAGCTTGCGCGAAAGCTGGAGATCAGTGATACTAAGCAGCCTGAAGAAAAGGTCACCATTTCAGAGGAGGCGAGGCGCCGAATGATCATGGATCGCGTGGCGACCCAGGCGTTCGAGCAGGCGTGCCCGAAATAGATGCGAGCCACAATCGGTCCGGCGGTTCAGGGAAGAACAGCAGAATATCGAGCCCAATCATCGGGCTCAAGCAAGTTCCCAAGGGGAACTCCGAGGTTCCAAAATGGAAATTAGAAAATTGAATGGATACGAAGCGCAGGCAGTTCAGAGAACGACTGAGCAGCAGCAAACTCGTCGTGCTTCTGAAGAAAGCGCGCCCGGAAAAGAAGTCACGTCAGGATCTGACCAGGTCAAGCTTTCCAGCCATTATCAGGAAATGGCTCAAGTGAGAAAGGTGATGATGGAGCGTGAAGAGTTGAGAAGCGAGCGTGTTGATCACCTACGAAATATGATTGAAAATAACAGCTATGTCGTCGATCCTGAAAAGACAGCACAGAGGATGCTGGAAGAACTCTGGTAGATTCTGGATCGCTCTTTTGAGAGGATTGAAGGCAGGGTTTCACGAAACCCTGCCTTTTGTTTTTGGCAGGTATCACACACGCATCAAATCACTGGCCCGGACACCCCACTGACTTGGCCATCACAGCAACCTTGCGAGATTGAGATCATCCATGGTGCTCGTGACCCTCAAGGCTGCCTCCAGCGCAGTGCGCTGCTGTTGGAGTCGAGTCAGCACATCCACCAAATCCGCGTCTTCGAGGTCTGACAGCCTAGTCTGGTCTTGGAGATTAAGGCTGCTCAATGTGGCCTGGTAATGCTCCATCTTCTCGAGTCGGGTTCCGATGAGAGTTCCCATGGCGGTCAGATGCGCGTAGCCTGCATCCAGTTCCTGCAACTGAGACTGCACTGAATTGGTGTCACCGGCAGTGATGGCGTCTCTCACTTGAACAAGGGTCTGCAGGATACTGGAGTTAGGATCGGTACTGTCGGTGAAGAAGGCCTTTTTGCCGTCAATGTTCACCACCTGACGCTGATTGGCGCCGGTACGGACCTCCAGGGCATTTGTGTTTCCATGGTATTGGGTCAGATCAGTGCTGTCGAACGGAATGCTTGTGGAATTCTTACCACCAAAGAGATATTCATCTCCATACTGGGTGTTGGCCAGAGCCAGCAATTCCTGGACGGCCTGGTCAAGCGTTTGGGCCAGCGCGTGTTGCTCTTCCGGCGAATTTGCACTCACAAAAGCCGTTGCGGCATCCCTGGCCCGTATGATCACATCTGACATGGCATTCAATGCGTCTTCAGTGGCCCGATCCCAACCCAATGCGAACTCGAGGTTTGAGTTGTAATTTGTAATCTCTCTGATGCTCTGTTTGACGTTCATGGCCTGCGACCAGGCGATGGGATCATCGGAGGGATTGAGCATTCGCTTGCCGGAAGAAGCCATGGTTGTCAGGCGATCCAGCGATTCCTTCTTGTTGTTGATATCGCGAATCGACTTATCGTAGCTATGGGCGAAGGTGATGCGCATGGCATTCTCCCTGACTTAAACCATATTGATGACTGCGTTCAGCATCTCTGCAGCATGTTGAACGATCTTGGCTGCCGCTTGATAGATTTGCTGGTTCTTGAGCAAATCGACCATCTCTTCGTCAATGGAGACCCCCGAGATTGACTGCTGCTCAGACTGAAGTTGGCTCTGGAGTGAGGCGTAGAATTCCTTCTGGTTTTCTGCTCTCTCCATCCCTAAACCAATGTGATTTTGAAGGCTTGCCAGATACTTATTGAAGGATTGGCTTCCCACTGTTGAGGCTGTGTGCTGGAGATCCGCCATGTCCAGGGCGGCATTTCCATCGGGTACGAAACTGCTGTCCGGTTGTATATTGGTGGCGTCTGATCCTGAAAAGACGACGGATCCATGGACGGCATTCACCTGCGAAATGAGGGAGCTTGCGAATGCGTTCAAACGGTCCATGTATGAGATCGCTGGGTCATCTGGGTCTGCAGGAACGCTCCCAGGAGGTATTCCGATTTGATTCAAGGCCTTAACCAAGCCCTCGATCTCCCCTCCCGGCAGTGAGTTCGCTGGCTGCCCGTCGACGGTCATGACGTGACTGGTACCGTCATAGGCAAGTGCGGCAGCAACGTCCCCGTTAACCAGTTCAACTTCCGGTGATGTGCCAAGCAGTGTAACGGTGAGACTCCCGTCGGTCTCTTCCTTATACTTTATGGGCAAGAGATCCGCCAAATCCAGAAGGGCTTGATAGCGTTGGTCCCTCAGGTCGTTGGAGGGGTGTTCTCCACGAAATTCGGTGAAGGAGATTTCCTTATTATAGTTGGCGATGTCTGTCAGGAGCGAGCCTGCTTGTGAGATCCGCTCCTGGATTTCCGACTCGATAGACTGCGCTTGATTCTCCAACAGGGAATAGGTGCTCCGGATGGATTCCGCCAAATTGCGGGCGCTTTCCTGAACCAGCGTGATTGCTGAGGCCCCGCTCGGGTTTTGGTTCAGGACATCCCAGGCATTCCAGAACTTGCCCAGGGTCCCGGAGAGACCCGACTCGCCATCGTCGGCAAGATAGCCGCTCGCGATACGGAGTTGAGTGCCTTCTGCGTCATGGAGCGATACCTTTGACAGGCTTTCGAGCAGCCGTTGCTCAATGTACTGATCTCGCTGCTGAACGATCCTCTCCACCGAAGCTCCCATGCCGAGCCAACCTGCCCTCGTCAACTGGGGAACGCTGGTGAGCTGCACCACCTTCTGCCTTGCGTATGCCTTGTTGTCTGCATTGGCAATGTTGTGGGAGGCCGTTTGGATATAGACCTGCGTGTTCAGGAGCGTCTTTTTGGCGATTTCCAGTGTCCCGTTTAGACCTGCCATGGCTCTAGGCTTTCTTCTTGATGGCTACACCTGTGCAGTTCACCATCTGGTGTGTGGGATTCCCCTCGTGTTGGCCATACATTATTGGGACGAGTGTCACGAGAAGGTCCTGAAAATGATCCAAAGATCCCTGGATGAAGACCCGATTTGCACCGTTCAGGCGAGCAATTTCCCGCAGCATCCTCTTCAGCGTCTCCAGCGCAAGCGAATCCTCTCCATCCTCTGCTCGCGTTCGGCAGCATTTCAGCGCCTTCATGGATTCACTCAGAACGTTGAGCGAGTATTCCTTTTGGGCGATGAGCTGCAGCAGAAGCTTGGCGTCGTATTGTCTCAGGGCTCGCGATTCGGCGGACAAGACCTCAAGCAACTGCTCTGCCTTTGCCTGACAGTCTGCCAGTGTTTCCTGTGCGATTCCACACATGGGTGTCACTCTCTTTTTGAACAGCACAAAGGGTTCTGCATGTTGGCCATTGGTGCCCTTGGCCCCGTCATCATTGCTCTCATTTGAATAAACAGCTCACCACCACTATCGGTCGCTTTCGTTCTTGACTTGATTGAGTCCTGCAGCATTCTCGATGGATGGGTGGGGTTCGGCCCTTCCCTCTAGCAGAGAGACCAGTCGCTGAAACAGCAGATCAGCGATTCCACCCGTGCTGTGTCGTGAGAACTCTCCTGCGAGGGTTTCACGGAACATGCCCTCATAGGTTTCCCTTGCCTGATCGGGCTCTTCTGCCCGGAGGATGCTCTCGTCCATCGACTTCAAAAGATGCTGAGTCAAGAAAGACTCGAAATCCTGGCAGGCTTCTTTGAGGCGCTTCCTCTCCCCATCCGGGTTTTGGGGGGCGGTGAGAGGTGAGGGCCTTGCCGCTGCCTTCCCAATGCTCATATTTGGAACCTTTCTGCCTGAGGGGTAGCGATATTGATGAACCCGAGCCACCTCCGAAAGCATTGCACTTCGAGAGGCAGCCGTGCTAGATGATTTCCAGTTCGGCCTGAAGCGCCCCGGACGCCTTGATGGCCTGGAGAATGTTGATCAAGTCACGGGGTGTTGCCCCGATGGCGTTGATTCCCTGCACGACCTGTCCGATAGTCACCCCGCCGCCGATCAATGCCAGGGAGTCATTCCCCTCCCGGACTTCGACCTTGCTCTCGGGAGTGACCACCGTATTGCCTTTGCTGTACGGCAGGGGCTGCGAAACATTCGTCTTCTCGCTCACCTGGACGGTAAGACTTCCGTGCGCGACCGCCACGGGGGAGATGCGAACGTGCTCGCCCATCACGATGGTGCCGGTTCGTTCGTTGATGATCACTTTGGCGACCACATCAGGCTGCACTTCCATATTCTCCAGTTGAGAAAACATCTCCACCATTCGATCTCCGTAGCCTTCGGGAATCTGGAGCTTGATACTCGCCGCATCAACAGCTTTGGCATACTGGCCTTTCAGCACCGAGTTCATTCCTGCTGCAATCTTGTTGGCGGTGGTAAAGTCCGGGGTTTTCAGCACCAGATCGACGTTGCTCAGGTCCTTGTACTGGATCGGTATTTCCTGTTCGACCGTGCCCCCGCCACTGATATAACCGACGGTCGGATGGTTCTTCTGTACGCTCGACCCACTTTGGCCCCCGGCACTGAATCCTCCCGTCGAAATCGGTCCCTGCACCACAGCATAAACTCTTCCGTCCGGTCCTTTCAGGGGTGTCATGAGCAGGGTGCCCCCCTCGAGGCTTTTGGCATCGCCAACGGACGACACCTGCACATCGATCTTGGTTCCCACGCGTGCAAAGGGTGGTAGTTTGGCCGTGACCATAACGCCTGCCACATTCTTCACCTTGACCTGGGATGGATCGACATGGATGCCGACGTTGTCCAGCAGGTTGGCGAGGGTGCTGACGGTGAACTGGGTTTTGTCCTTGTCGCCGGTCCCGTTCAAACCGACCACCAAGCCGTAGCCGATCAGGGGATTCGTTGCCGTGCCGCGAAAGGAGGCGATATCCTTGAGTCGAGTGGCCCCACAGATACCCTGAGCCAGAAGACTCATGACCAGCAGGACAACAAGAACAGAGAGTCCTTTT
>CAZEOY010000203.1:0-6436 GCA_964513835.1 uncultured Syntrophobacteraceae bacterium | reverse complement strand
CATGCCGCGTGATGAAAACGAGCGCGGCGCCCTGTGCTCGGAGATCGTGTTCAAGGCCATGGAAGAATTCCAGATTTCCCCGGAACGGATTTACGTGGATCCGATTCAAACCCCTGTTAACGTTCAACAGGGCCAAATCATGAGCGTGCTCGAGTTCATGAAAATGTTCCCGGACATCGCTCCCGGGTGTCAGAGCACCATCGGCCTTTCGAATGTGTCGAACGGCCCCCCCGAGCACCTGCGTCCGATCCTGAACCAGGTGATGGCCATCATCTGGAAACGCCATGGGTTGGCTTCCGCCATCGTCGACACCTTCGACACCAGGCTGCATGAGATCATGCGCGGAAAGCATCCGGGCATCGAGACCCTCGTGCACAAGGTGGAAGACGGCGAGCCCATTGACATGAGCAAGCTTTCCAAGGAAGAGGCGGACTACGTCAAGACAGCGAAGGTCATTCTCGGCCACAATCTTTATTCCGATTCTTGGTTGGAGCTCTAAATGTGAAATAGATCAAGCGCTCAGCGGATGGGTTGCGGGCGTTGGATTCTGTGGCGTGGCTCCCCGGTGAACCGAAGAGAACACCGGGATGCTCACGCCACAATTTTTTGCAGCTTCCCGGTCTCATGCCCCTTTTTCTCCCACCGACCGAGCGGTATGTGCAGCGGTATGTGCATTTTGCAGATCGAGCGTGTTGAAGGATGGGGGTGGCCGGCCAGGTTGGTGTCTTTTGAGCGAGGTTGAAGCTGTTCTGTGTGTTGGAGGACCTGTTGATAGCTTGCTTGAAGGGTGGAGTTCTTATAGAATGTTCACATTTGCGTCCTGATGGAAGAGGATGATGATGGATCCTGCATCGATACCAAGAGGGGGAGTGACGGACCATGGCGACTAAGTACGTGTATTTCTTTGGCGAAGGCAAGGCAGATGGCAATGCGGAGATGAAGTTCCTCCTGGGAGGCAAGGGAGCGAACATCGCCGAAATGACCAATCTAGGCATCCCCGTGCCTCCTGGTTTCACGATCACGACCGATGTCTGCACGTACTATTATGAGAACAACCGCTCTTACCCTCCGGAGCTGAAGGCCGAGGTGGAGGAGGCCATGGCCAGGCTCGAGCGCATCATGGGGCGCAAGTTCGGGGATCAATCAAATCCTCTGCTTGTATCCGTGAGATCGGGAGCGGCGAGCAGCATGCCCGGCATGATGGACACGGTCCTGAATTTGGGTCTCAACGACGAGACGGTTCAGGCAGTCGTCAAGCAGACGGGCGACGAGCGGTTTGCCTACGACTGCTACCGCCGCTTCGTGGCCATGTACGGAGACGTGGTGCTGGGGCTGAAACCGGAATCCAAGGATGACGTGGACCCCTTCGACGCCATTCTCGAGGAGTTTCGCCATCAACGCGGCGTGGAGTTCGACAACCAACTGCCGGCATCGGACCTCATCGAACTGGTGGAGCGGTACAAGCTCCTGATTCGAGGACGCAAGGGGGTCGTGTTTCCCCAAGACCCATACGAGCAGCTGTGGGGAGCCATCGGAGCGGTTTTCGGCTCATGGAACAACCCGCGGGCTGTGGCCTACCGCGAGCTCAACAACATCCCCTCGGACATGGGGACGGCGGTGAACATCCAGACCATGGTGTTCGGCAACATGGGGAACGACTGCGGGACCGGCGTGGCTTTCACGCGCAATCCGGCCACTGGAGACAATGTGTTCTACGGTGAATACCTCATCAACGCTCAGGGTGAGGATGTGGTCGCCGGAACCCGAACGCCTCAGCCCATCAACAAACACCAGAAGACCGATGACAACATGCTCTCCCTCGAGGAGACCATGCCGGAGATTTACGATCAGCTGGACAAGATTCGGCTGACTCTGGACCGGCACTATCGGGACATGCAGGATATCGAGTTCACCATCGAGCGCGGGAAGCTCTGGATGCTGCAGACTCGAGCCGGAAAGCGCACCGGGTTTGCCTCTTTCAAGATCGCCGTCGACATGGTGCGCGAAGGCATTCTGACCAAGGAAGAGGCGCTCATGCGGGTCCAGCCGGACCAGCTCAATCAGCTGCTTCGCCCGACTTTCGATCCCAACGCCAAGGAGGATGCCGAGAAAAACAAGACCTTTCTGGCGAAAGGGCTGAACGCCGGCCCGGGCGCTGCCACGGGCCGGGTGGTCTTCAACGCTCCCGATGCGGAGGAATGGGCTAAGAAGGGGGAGGTTGTTTTGCTCGTGCGCATCGAGACCTCGCCCGACGACATCCGCGGCATGAACGCCGCTCAGGGAATCCTGACGGCTCGTGGCGGCATGACGTCCCACGCGGCGCTCGTCGGCAGGCAAATGGGGAAGGTCTGCGTGGTGGGGTGCAACGCTCTGGAGATCGACTACCCCAAACGACAGATGCTGGTGGGCGACCGAGTCATTCGTGAGGGCGACTGGTTGTCACTGGATGGCACCACGGGTGAAGTTTTCATGGGGCAGATTCCCACCCGTCCATCAGAAATCCTGCGGGTACTCATCGAGAAGAGTCTGCCTCCCGAAAAGTCCCAGGTGTACCAGGACTATATGGCCTTGCTCAGCTGGGCGGATGAATTCCGCCGGCTGGGAGTGTGGACCAATGCCGATCAGCCCAACCAGGCCGAGGAGGCCCTTGCCTTCGGTGCCGAGGGAATCGGTCTTACACGAACGGAGCACATGTTCTTCGAAGGCAACCGCATCAGCGCGGTCCGTGAGATGATCCTTTCCGGAAAGCGCGAAGGGCGGGAGAAGGCCCTGGCCAAGCTTCTGCCCATGCAGCGGGAGGACTTCAAAGGGCTCTTTCGGGTCATGAAGCATCGGCCTGTGACCATTCGGACTCTGGATCCGCCTTTGCACGAGTTCCTTCCCCAGGAGGAGAAGGACATTAGAAAGCTGGCTGAGGAGATGGGGGTCTCCTTTGAACGTGTGAGCTCGAAGATCGAAAGCCTGCACGAGCTCAATCCGATGCTGGGACATCGCGGGTGCCGCTTGGGAATCACCTTTCCGGAGATCACGGCCATGCAGGCGAGAGCCATTCTGGAGGCCGCCTGCGAAGTCAAGAAGGAGGGTGTCGATGTTCACCCCGAGATCATGATCCCGCTGGTGGGGCATGTGGGCGAGCTCAAGAACCAGAAACAGATCGTGGATGACATCGCCCAGCAGGTCATGAAGGACTACGGTGTGACGGTGAAGTACAGCGTGGGGACCATGATCGAGGTGCCGCGCGGTGCGCTCACCGCAGACCGGATTGCCAATGTGGCCGAGTTCTTCTCCTTTGGAACCAACGACCTGACGCAGACGGTCTACGGCATCAGCCGGGATGATGCTGGCAAGTTTCTGTTCGACTACATCGACGCCAAGATCTGGGAGCATGACCCCTTCGAGCGCCTCGACCAGCTGGGAGTGGGCTCCCTGATGCAAATCGCGGTGCAGAAAGGGCGTGAGGCCCGGCCCGATCTGAAGATCGGCATCTGCGGTGAGCATGGGGGTGAGCCCACATCGGTTGAGTTCTGCCACAGGCTCGGGCTGGATTATGTGAGCTGCTCGCCCTACCGGGTGCCGGTGGCCAGGCTTGCAGCGGCCCAGGCGGCCATTCGGGAGAGGAATTCCAAATAGTCCGGGTGACGGCAATTCCGTTCTTGACGGAGACGGCGAGGGTGAAGAAAGGGCTGAACTGCGGGGCGGGCTTTCTGGCTTGCCCCGCTTCTCTGTTCGGCTGGACAGCCTCTCCCACGGCTGAGACTCTCCATAGAAACCCTGTGAAGGTGAAGGGCAGGGGACAGCATGCAAGGTCCCATAAGACTGCGCAGATCGATCCTTTCGGTGCCGGCAAACCGGGAACGAATGCTGGAGAAGGCTTTCAGGCTTCCGGCAGATGTCGTCATGCTGGATCTCGAAGACAGCGTCCCGGTCGACGAGAAGGAGGCGGCGCGCACGTCGGTGGTCGCCGCCTTGAAGGATCGGGACTGGCGGGAGCGCGTGCGGGCTTACCGAATCAACGGCATGGACACCCCCTTCGCCTATCGAGACGTCATCGATGTGGTTGAGAATGCGGGAGATTGGCTCGACGTCATCGTCGTTCCCAAGGTTAACGATGCGAGCGAGATCAAAGCCATCGATTACCTGCTGACCCAGATCGAAGCGAGAATGGGCATCGGCAGGAACATCGGCCTTGAAGCCAGCATTGAGACGGCACAGGGAATGATGAACGTCAGGGAGATCGCCTTCAGCTCGCCACGGCTCGAGGCTCTGGTCTTCGGAGTGGCGGATTATTCGGCCTCGCTGGGCATGACGTCCAAGGGGGCGAGCGGCCACGGAGAAGCCGAGGAATTCTACCCGGGCCACCGATTTCACTTCCCCCTGAGCCGAATGGTTTTGGCTGCAAAAGCGGCCGGCCTGGCAGCCATCGACGCGCCTTACGGGGACTATCGTGACCCAGCGGGCCTCGAGCGGTCCTGTTTCCTCAGTGCCGCATTGGGTTATAATGGAAAATGGGCTATACATCCGGACCAGCTGGGAATCATCAATCTGGTTTATACGCCTTCACTGGAGGATGTGAAACGGTCCCGGATGGTGCTGGACGCCTATGAGAACGCAAGCCTCCATGGGGCCGGCTCGTTGGCCCTGGATGGGAAGATGATCGATGCGGCGTCTGTTCGTATCGCTCGAGTCGTCGCCGCCCAGTGGGAAGCGATCCAGCGGAGGGAAAAGGGGGGCACGGGGGAATAGATAGAATGTCCCCCAAAGGGAAGGTCACAAATGACAGGATAGTTCATGGCTGCTTGCACATCAACACCCCGGGATCTCGTGGATCCGTCGGGAGAAGCCAGGCAGACGCAGCATCACGAGCTCCAGATCCTCTTCGATATCAGCACCGCGCTTCACTCCTCGCCTCATCTCCAGGATGTTCTTCAACAGGCTCTCCTGGCCATTCTCCACACTCTCAAGTTCAAGAAGGGGGTCATTTACCTCCTCAGGGAGTCCCTGGAGGACGAGGGATGGCTGGATCTGGTGGCCCAGCATGGCTTTTCTTCGAAGCTCAAAAACATCGTCCAGACCTTCCAGGTGAGTGTCAGGAGACTGGAAGAGCTGCGCCTCAAGAACGAGGTGCTCTGGCTGACCCGGGCGGATATCGTCTTCCCGGCGCTGCGAAAGCGAATGCAGGAGGAGGGGATTTCCGAGATCATCTGCATTCCGCTCATGACCCAGAAGAGAGTGCTCGGGCTGCTCTATGTGACCAATGACGGCATTCTCCAGTTGAAACCCGAGCGGAATGAGTTTCTGACCACCATCGGGTATCACATCGGGGCTGCCATCGAGAATGCGCAGCTCTTTGACTCGGTGGAGCGGGCGAAGAAGGAGCTGGAGATCAGCTTCGATGCGATCCAGCACAGTATCTTCATCATCGATCCGGGAAAGCGTGTCTTCCGAGTGAACCGAACCTGTGAGAGTGTTTATGGTAACGGAACCTCACTCGTCGGCCGGCTGTATCCTCCCTTCCTCTACCAAAAGGATCAGCCGCCGGAGGACTGCCCCATTGCCAGGTGTCTGCAGGAGGGGCAACCGGTCCAACGCGAAGGGCCGCATCCCCGGTGGGGGGGCTTTTACCAATTTTATGCCTTCCCGGTGTTCAATGCATCGGGGAGCCTGGCGCGGGTCGTCTATTACGAAAAGGACGCCACGGAATCGAAGAAGCTCGAGCAAAGACTCCAGCAGAGCGAGCGGCTGAAGGCCCTGGGGACTCTGGCGGCCGGCATCGCTCACGAAATACGGAACCCCTTGGCCACCATCAACTTCAACACCCAGATGCTTCAGCGGGAGCTGACGCTCGACACCGTGCAGCATCAGATGTTCGAAGACATGGTGCAGGAAGTGAAAAAGATCGACCGGATTGTCCAGCAGGTTCTGCATTTCGCGAGGCCGCGGGAACCGCAGTTCTGCCCCAATGCGCTCAACGACATTGTGGCCTACTGCCTGGAGCTGGCCAAGGTGTACCTGAGAAAGGCCGGCGTCGAGATCGACCTCCAGCTCGAGCCTGATCTTCCGCTGATCATCATGGATTACAGCCAGATCAGCCAGGTCATCATGAATCTTGTCATCAACGGTATCGAGGCAATGTCGGAAGGGGGCAGGCTGCTGATCCGGACGAGTCTGCATGAAGAAAAGGACGGTACAGCGGTTACCCTGGAGGTGAGCGACACGGGATACGGTATTCTGGATGAGGATCGGAATCGAATTTTCGATCCGTTTTTTACTCGCAAGCCTGAGGGGACCGGGCTGGGTCTCAGCATCTCGCGGCAGATCGTTGAAAAACACGGTGCCTTCATCGAGATCGAGTCAACCCGCGGCGTGGGAACCACGTTTAGGATCGTCTTCCCCGAAGCATGTATCCAGCGGTAGCCACGGGAAATGAAGGAAGGGG
>CAZEOY010000202.1:0-6436 GCA_964513835.1 uncultured Syntrophobacteraceae bacterium | reverse complement strand
ATGGAGAGTCTGGAAAAGGCGGTCCTGTGGGTCAGCAAATAGGATCATGACCGGAGAGTTGTTTGGAATCGTGCAAGTACATGGAATCATTGCTTGACAGCGTTGTCGGCTTACGGTAGAAGTGCCCAAGGAATTTTATGAGGGGGTTAGGCTCGGTATTTTGAGCATTCTAACACCTTTGTGGATCGTTTGTACGTCTTTGTGGAGCGATTTTCAAGGGTATTCTCAAAGTAGCGCGCCGGGGAGAAAGCATTAGTAACAGCAAGGATGAAAGGAATTGGGAAATGCCCGAGGGCCGAGTCAAGTGGTTCAACGACAAGAAGGGCTATGGTTTCATAGAAACCAAAGACCAAGGCGATGTATTTGTCCATTACAGTGCCATCATCAGTGATGGTGGGGGGTTCCGATCACTGAGCGAAGGAGAACAGGTAAGCTTTGAAGTTGAGCGTGGACCTAAAGGCCCTCAAGCTGTCAAAGTCAAGAAAGTCTGACCAGAAGTCTCTCAAAGACCCTTAGCGGGCCGAAAACGTTCAGGGTGTTTTCAGAGCCAGGGTAATCCTCTGGCTCTTTTGCTGTCCAATGGACATGGCCCCACTCCAAGATCCGACGCCGAATCGCACCGGCAGTCTTCCGGTCTTCTCTGCGAAATCCGAACTCCAACCCCCCGTTTCACCGCCGCCACAGTCTATTCTGACCCGGCTGTCACTTACCCGCATGAACGGCCGCCGGCGGCTTAGGTCAACGCCACTGAATAAGATGTCCATTTCGCCACTCGTCATGCCGGCATTTTTCAAGCCGGCATCCAGTGCCTTTTGTGGATTCCGGCTAAGAGACTGCCGGAATGACGGCTCATGTGGCGGACACTCTATTGTGTTGAGTTGTACTTAGGTAACGAAGCCTTTTCACAAGCTCTATATTGATCCCAGATGCTTCTTAAAATAGAATGCAAAGGCAAGATACATTTGAGCGGGCCGGGAGTCGGTTGCCCAAGCCCGCCCGTTTCCTGGCCTCGACCGGGTAATCGATCACTGGCGGGAGAACCGAATGGCGGTCACTGATGAGCTTCTGGTAAAAACCTGCAAGAACATGATCAAAACCATTCTCTTCTGCCTGGAAAACGCTACCAAGGGCACCATCTACAGAATCGGTCCTACGCCCGACCTTCAGGCAGTGCGCATCACGTCGGGCATCCGGGTCGAAGGAACAGAGGAGGTCCGTTGGGGCCTCCCGTCAAATTCCGACTACAATTTTCCCGGCAAGAGCTGGGAGCAGTATAAGGACATGCCCGGAAGGGCTTTGGAGGCGATGGGCTGGTGCGTCGAGAAACAGAAGAGCTGGACGGCGGACAACCCATACGAGGACGTACGTAGCATCGGCAAGCAATTGCGGGGCGAGATCGAGGATTTCCATCACATGGAGCCCGTCCTGGTCCGCAAGATCGATCTATACGGAGAAAGCGCCGGCACCATCGACTACCCCACCGACTGGCAGGGGTTTCCCATCTGGCAGGACACGGACTATGTCGTTGCCGCCGTCATCAAGATCCATTTCCTCCCTCACTCGATCAGAAGAGACGACCGATCGACCCTTGTGATTCGCGAACTGTCAAGAAGTCTGGGGACTGAGCTCCTTACCCTTCATTTTCGCGAGAGTCTCTACCGGGCCCAGAAGGACTTCGTGCGCCAGCGGCTCCACAGCTGTGAAATCCTCGCCCATGAATTGAGGAATGCCTTTATCAAGTTCGGGTTTATTTTCTCGGCAGTGAACGCCTTGCTTGGCGTCCTGCGAGAGGAATGGGAGACTCGGATCCGGGAGGTTGTGCCGGAGGTGGAGTGGAAGGATTCCATTCTGAAAAAGCTCAATGGGCTTTTGCAGGAACGAATGGGAACGCTCGACATAGGCAGTGAGTGCGCCGCTGCAGCCAGGGCCTTGTTGGCTGACCAGAAGGAACTGGCATCCGTTTCCATTCTCCCCAGCCAGGCTGAACAATGGATACGCAATAAGCTGCAGCCCAGGTGGAACAGGCTGTTGGCCGAATGTCCCAACTGGAAACTGGATCGAGGGGAAGTTGATTCGCTGATGGAGCGATTGGCCCAGGCTATTCGGCATGGAATGAATAAGGAGTATATCTCTCGACTCACGGATTTTCCCGAAGAGATCCGAGAACAATGGCCGCGCCTTGTTTATTCGCATTTCACTGGAGATCAGGCCAAGCTTCTGGGCGAGCTCATCAAACTGCTCAATCACCCTGAAATGCCCCTGCCACACAGACATCAGTATGCCAAGGCTTTCAGATCATTCAAAGCTTTGGCTGAGGTCGTGCCCGAGGTGGAAGAGCGCGCCAACCGGATCATACTTTCTTTGCGTTATGGCAGCCCGACAGAAGCGCAAACCGCGCGGCTCCTGGAGACAACGCCCATTTCAGAGGAAAGCGCTGAGCGGATCAAGCGGGACGGCGAGTCTCTGGCCCTTTCAGAATGATCCCCGAGGCATCCATGGCAATGACCTTGACACATCGAAGCACCGACTCTGAAGATGCCCGCTTTACTTCGCGGCAGAATAGGAATCCTGCCCGGGATCTTTCTTACGGAGACGTCGGCTCGAGCTCCGGGAGTTCAGATGCGAGCGGAAGGATCGTCCTCTCTTGGGACCGGGTGTTCAAATGCACATGAGCCCATCTTCTGACGCGGCGTCCGATCCCTTGAAATCGGCCGTTCGCCGAGGGGTGACCCTTGACCGCATACGCGAAGCAGCCGCGTTGCTAAAGGACAAGGTGATCCGTTCTCCACTGGTCTACTCGCCCACTTTCAGCAAGTTAACGGGAGCACAAATCTATCTCAAGCTGGAGAATCTGCAGAAGACCGGATCTTTTAAGCTTCGAGGCGCATCCTACAAGGTTGCGGTTCGTTGCGCCGAGATCGGGCCGGCAGGTGTGGTTGCGGCTTCGGCAGGAAACCATGCCCAGGGAGTCGCTCTTGCAGCGCGAAGGGCGGGTTTCCCCGCTGTCATCGTCATGCCGGAGTGGGCTTCCATCACCAAGCAGAAAGCGACGGAGGGCTACGGAGGAGAAGTCCTTCTGGAAGGCCATTCCATCGGGGAAAGTATCGAGAAAGCCCGGCAACTGGCTTCACAGGGCAGGAGTTTCATTCATCCCTTCGACGATCCCGATATCATCTGTGGACAGGGAACCATAGGGCTGGAAATCCTTCAGGACCTTCCGGACGTTCATGCCATTGTGGTCCCCATCGGCGGTGGGGGCCTCGTTTCCGGAATCGCTGTGGCCGTGAAGACGCAGAACCCTCACTGCCGCATCATTGGAGTCCAGGCAGAAAACTGCCCCTCGGCGTTCGAAGCTGTCAGAACCGGAGTGGCTCGAAGCGTTGAAGCTCGGCGTTCCATTGCCGATGGAATTACGGTCAAGCAAGTGGGCGCAAACAACCTGCCGATTCTGCGCGATCTGGTGGACGAGGTGGTGCTCGTTAACGAGGATGAGATTGCCAACGCCCTGTTGATGCTGCTCGAACGCAAGCGGATCCTCGCTGAAGGAGCTGCCGCGGCTGGAGTCGCCGCACTGCTCCAATCGAGATTTTCTTTCCCTCCCGAAGCGAAGATCGCACTGGTGATCAGTGGCGGGAATGTGGACATTCCGCTCCTCAACCGAATCATTCGACAGGGGCTGTTCAAGAACGGCAGGATCATGCGGTTCACCGTCTGTCTGGACGATGTTCCGGGGACCCTGAACCAGCTGCTTGGCCTGGTGGCAAACCTCAAGGCCAATGTGCTGCACATTCATCACGACCGCAGCAGCGGGGAGCTTCCCATCCACCTCAGCCGTGTCGAGCTTGAGGTCGAGACCCGGGGTCCCGAGCACATCAGGGAAATTGAATCCAGACTTGCACACCATGGTTATTCCATCCAGAACGGACCCTTCGGACGAAGCCCGGGCCGGGAGTCGTGAACGCATCCCACCGGCACGGATCAGCAGCAGACTAGATCTCCGATGCGCAACTCCGGCCGGGATTTTCAGCATTCTTCAGCCCTCCCCTGCCGAGGCAGGGACAACGACTGGGAGACGTTATCCGGAACCGGTTGGTATCTCATGACCATAAGCCTGCCTTCAGGACTTCGAATCGTCATGAATCCACTTCTTCCGTGGGAATCACGGTGGGGAGCTCTGGAGATCCGCTGCACTGGTGCATTTCATCCTCGCCATATAACGACACGGCTTTGTCTGCGGATTCTGGATCAGTATCGGCGAGACATCGCCCAAACCCGCATTCTGGATGTCGGCTGTGGCACGGGAGTGCTGGCTCTTGCCGCCGTTCGTCTGGGGGCACGCTCTGCCGTTGGAGTGGACATTTCGTGGCCGGCAATCGAGCTGGCGCGCCGGAATGCGGCCGGAAATGGGATGGATCGGGTAACCCACTGGGTCCAAGGGTCGGCCGATTCCATGGGAGATCACTTCGACTGGGTCATGGCGAACATCCCTTCCCACATCCTGATGAACCTCTTGGGAGATCTGGTTCGCCCCCTTCACTCAAAGGGCGGCATCCTCCTGTCCGGCTTTCATGACATCGAGCTCCATGAGGTGGAAAGACGGTTGAAGGATGAGGGGCTCAATATTGTGGAGCACCTCTCGGGCGACCTGTCGTTCGCTGCAGAGCCCCCGAGCGGCAGTTACACCTGGGTGGCTGTTCTGGCGACCAGGCACTAGTGCTGCGTGGAGAAGGCGATCCTCCAGGTTTCGACGATGGGGGCTTCCGGCGGCCCGGTGCTCGATTGAAGGTCCAAACGGCTTGCGGCAGCCCCAACCCGCATCGAGCATCGAGGATCCGGGATCGTGGCCAAACAAATGCATGACTGCAGGCGGACTGTATTGGCAGCTCTGTGCTCAGACCAATCCGAAGCAGTGGCAGGTTGCGTGGACAATTGTGGCGGAATGGTTACCTTCCACCTGCCGACCTTGATTGCTGAGCGAGCTTTGGGTCAATTGCCATGTCCCATGTGAATTGAGCGTGTGGATCACAAGTCCCGAGTTGAAGTGGAATAGTGGAGGAGGATACAAACCCAGATGTTCAAGCACATATTGGTTCCCACGGATCTTACCGACCGCAGCCTTCACGCCCTGGAGGTTGCAGCCAGGATCGCATCCCTGAGCGCCTGCCGGGTGACGCTGTTGCATGTGATTGAGACTATCGAGGACGCTGAAAGCGAGTTGTTCGAGGATTTTTATCGGAAGCTCGAGCGACGTGCGGAAAAGAAGATGGGCCAGATGGTCGAGCTGTTCGACTCGGACAATTTCTCGATACTCCGGGAGATCATTTTTGGAAAACGGGTCAAGGAGATCGTCGAATTTGCCCACAGCCGGGAAATCGATCTGATCATTTTATCGTCACACAGCATCACCATGGAAGACGCCTCTCAAGGTTGGGGAACGATCAGCTACAAAGTAGGGATTCTTTCTCATTGCCCGGTCATGCTGGTGAAGAAATGAGGCTCCTGGAATGTGGACATGCAAACGAGATGATGAATGATCCCAATCCGTGACACCAATCCATCCTCCCGAACTCCCATTGTCAACTATGTTGTGATCGCCCTCTGTATACTGGCATTTCTGTACGAACTGGCGCTGGGGCGGCAGCTCGAGCGTTTCCTGTTCGACTACGGCCTGGTTCCCGCCAGATACACCAGATGGGAACTGGCGGCGTACTTCACCTGGCAGGATCAGGCCATCCCCTTCTTCACTTATATGTTCCTGCATGGTGGATGGCTTCATTTGATCGGCAACATGTGGACCCTCTATATTTTTGGGGACAACGTCGAAAGCGAGCTGGGCCATGTCCGCTATGCGCTGTTCTATCTGGGCAGCGGCGTGGCGGCGGCGTTGATTCAGATGGCCACCAATTTGAGCTCGCCGATCCCGACGATCGGGGCCAGCGGAGCCATCGCCGGTGTGATGGGAGCTTATTTTGTGCTCTTTCCTCGAGCGCGAATCCTGGCCGTCGTGCCCATCGTCTTCTTTTTTACCCTCGTGGAGATTCCGGCTTACATCTTTCTCGGCTTCTGGTTCCTGCTTCAATTCTTCAGCGGCACTTTCTCGCTGCTGGGTGATTCGAGGCAGGTTGCCGGGATTGCCTGGTGGGCACATATCGGCGGTTTTGTCGGTGGAATCGTGCTTCTGAGGATCCTGAGGCCTGGAAGCTCATTACCCCGGTTGCGGCGCTACAATTGAGGCGATTTGACCAGTGCTCGTGGAGTCAAGAGCTATCTTGAGCGATGACTCCTGTAAGAAGGAGCTATCGTGTTCGACGGGCTGAGTGGAAACGGTGGCAAGAGCTTTCACTGCATCGAGTGCGGCCATTTGGTCAGCACTTCCGATCGTCTCATCGAGATCGAGGGCAAGAACATCGTCGGCACCGAGGGGACCATCGGCTTC
>CAZEOY010000201.1:300-6450 GCA_964513835.1 uncultured Syntrophobacteraceae bacterium | reverse complement strand
CCGCTTCCTTGGCCACGGCTTTCATGAACTCCGGTGCGTATCCCACAATTTCCTTGTTTTCGTTCAGGAACTCCATGGGCGGCCAGGTTGCGTCCTGCGCAACGACAACGGTGCGTCCCCAGGCTGAAGAAACGGCCACGACGCAGAGCAACAGCGTGAAGATTCCTTTTTTGATCATGGATTTATCTCCTCATTGGAAAACGATGGAAGCTGAGACCGGCATTCTGCCTATACACACACCCTCCGTCGGGTGTCAAGAAGATCACTGTTATGGCAGTGCGTGAGTCATGCTCCTGCTTGTGACCGATGCAGGATGGCGGACTTGTTCTTTGATCGATTATCAGACATTCCGCCTCCAGAAAGCCGAATGATCCAACCCGAGGGGCAGTATCCTTGACAGGGAGTGGGCACCCTCGTATATTTCAACGCTCATAAGCCCATAACTTTTGTGGATTCAACGGAGATCAAATGAAAACCCTTTTGCTCAATCCCCCCTCCTTCGAGAAATTCGACGGGGGGGCTGGCTCGCGCTGGCCTGCCCGACGCGAGATCACTTCCTTCTGGTACCCTGTCTGGCTGGCCTATCCGGCCGGCCTTATCCGTGACAGCAGGCTTCTCGATGCCCCCCCGCACGGAGTGAGTCCTGGTGAAGCCATTGAAATCACAAGAGATTACGAATTCGTGGCTCTGTTCACCAGCACGCCCGGTTTTGCCAACGATATTCGGCTGGCCGAATCCATCAAGGACATCAATCCTTCCGTCAAAATCGCATTCCTGGGTCCTCACGTTTCCGTGCTTCCTGAAGAGTCGCTCAAGGCTTCTTCGGCTGTCGACTTCGTGGTGCGGAAGGAGTTCGATTACGCTTTATGTGAGTATGCCTCGGGGAAGGATCTTTCAGAGATTCTCGGCGTGAGCTACCGTAAAAGCGGAGTCGTCGTGCATAATGACGATCGGCCCTTGTTGAACGATCTCGACAGCCTGCCGTTCGTCGTGGACATCTACAAGCGGGATCTTGACATTGCCCGCTACAATGTCCCATTCCTGAAGCATCCTTTCGTGGCCCTTTACACATCTCGCGGCTGTCCGGCCTTGTGCACTTTCTGTCTGTGGCCGCAGACCTTCGGGGGCCACCGCTGGCGAACCCGGAGCAGCGGCAACGTGGTGGCTGAATTACGGCGCGCACGCGAGCTCTTCCCGGAAGCCAAAGAGATTTTTTTCGACGACGATACGTTTGCTTGGGGAAAGGCGCGCGTTCTCGAGCTTTGCAGCAAGATCAAACCTCTCAATCTCACATGGTCCTGCACCTGCCGCGTCCACGCGGACCGCGAAATGCTCAAAGCCATGAAGGAGGCCGGATGTCGCCTTCTCATCGTCGGGTTCGAATCCGGGGATCCGGTCGTCCTCAAGAACATCAAAAAGGGAGCCACCGTCGAACAGGCCTATGCCTTTATGAAGAACTGCAAGGACTTGGGCCTGGCCGTGCATGGCGATTTCATCATTGGACTCCCGGGTGAAACGCAGGAAACCATCCGACACACGATGGAGTTTGCAGAACGGCTGGATTGCGAAACCATTCAGGTTTCCATCGCCCACCCCTACCCCGGAACGGAATTCGACGATTACGTGAGAAGCCGTGGCTACCTCACCGAAGATGATATGGCCGATGAGCTGGGTCATCAATTGCCAAACATTCAGTACCCTGGCCTCAGCCGACAGGAAATTGTTGAGGCTGTCGAATACTTCTATGGTCGGTACTACTTCAGACCGCGGATCATTTTTCGGATTGTTCAGCGGGCCATCTTCGACAAAGTCGAGCGTAGAAGACTTCTCCAGGAGGCAAGAGAGTACTTCCAGCTCCGGGCTCGGCGTCTCAAGTTTTCCAGGTCGTAGGATGTCGCAGTGAAGCGACTCATCATCAACGGCGATGATTTTGGAGCTTCCTCCAGTATCAATCGGTCCATTATCTGCGCCTTTCGTGAAGGCATCCTGACCAGCTGCAGTCTCATGGTGGGTGAAAGTGGATTCGACGAGGCGGTGAGCATGGCTCGGGACACGGAGGGACTCGCAGTGGGCCTGCACCTGGTTGCGGTGATGGGTAAATCCGTCCTTTCGCCGGCTCAAATCCCGTCTCTGGTGGATCAGGCGAGCAGTTTCCCGGCGGACCCAGCGGGGGCCGGCGCTCTCTATTTTTTTTCGAGGAGAGCCCGAAGGGAGCTCGCTCTGGAAATGAGGGCCCAGTTCGAGCGCTTTCTGGCAAGCGACCTCAGGATTTCACATGTTGATGCACACCTGCATTTTCACCTGCACCCCGTCTTATTCGAGGGGGCGGTGGGACTCTGCAGAGAATTCGGCGTCCGGCACATGAGAATACCCGAAGACGATCCATGGATGGTCATGGGTTTCGAGGGTGGAATCTCATGTGAGCAAAGATGGATGAGTCGGCTCTTCCGGGTTTTCACCCGAAGGATGAGGAGGAAACTGGACAGCCTTGGAATTGTCAGCACTGAAAGAGTTTACGGGCATTTGATGACGGGGCGTATGGACAAGGCTTATGTCATGTACCTTCTGGATCATCTGCCCGAGGGTGATTTCGAAATCTACTTCCATCCGGATGAGGCCAGAGGAGACACTGCGGCTGCGATTCAAAGGAACCGGGAATTCAGGATCCTGATGGACCCGGACGTGAAAGCGCGTATTGTCGAACACGATATACAGCTCATCCCCTACGAGCATTTGGCCCGGTCTTTATGAAAACAGCCGTCTTCCTCATGGTTTCAGTTCTCGCACAGGCGGTGGGCAACACCTGCCTGAGCAAAGGCATGAAAACCATTGCCGCATCCGCGGAGAGCGTGGACACTTTTACGCTGGGACTTTTGGTTGAAGCCATGGGAACCCCGTTGATCTGGCTGGGAATTGTCTGCCTCATCGTGTTCTTTGGCTTCTTTGCAGCGCTCCTCTCATGGGCTGATCTGAGCTTTGTGCTTCCCGCAAGCTCCTTTGGATATATCCTCAATGTTGCCTTCGCCCATCACTTTCTTGGAGAGCCGGTTCCTCCAGTGCGCTGGGCCGGAACTCTCTTGATCGTGCTGGGAGTCGTTCTGGTCTCCCGCTCGGCGGCGAGGCGGGAGCAGGCGCAGAGCGGACCGAAGAGCATGCCTGACACCATGGGCGGAAGATAGTGTTTGGGACGGGGAGCTTCGCATGACTGTTACGGGTCTCATGGTGCTGGTGATCGTTCTGACCAATGCAGCCGGAGATATTTACATCACCAGGGGAATGAAGCAGGTAGGCGAGATCGGCGGCTTCCGGTTCGGCCTGCTGCCGGGCATCATCGGGCGCGTCCTGATGTGCAAAGACTTCCTCCTGGGGGTGTTCTTTCTTGCGTTGAGTTTCTTCTCTTTTCTATCCATTCTTTCCTGGGCAGATATGAGTTTCGTGGTGCCTGCGACTTCCCTGGTCTATGTGGTGACCCTGGTAGGGGCGCGGTTTCTGCTCAAGGAGCACGTTGACGGTATGCGGTGGGCGGGAACTCTGCTGGTTTGCCTGGGGGTAGCCTTGATTTGTCTGCCCTGAGACTTTTTGAGCCGGTTTCGACTCGTATCACCCTCGTGTTCATGGAAGTTCATCAAGGGGGACCTTGGAGCAATGTGATGATCAGTGATTTCATGGTGGTCATTTTGTGGAGCCTTTCACTGGCATCCATTGCTTATTATCTGGTGAGCATTTATGCAGCACACCGTTTTTTCTCCCAAAGCAAGGAGCCGGCTACCTCGGATCTTCCCCCCGTCAGCATCCTGATCCCCCTTTGCGGAATGGATTTCAGGGCCTACGAGAACTATGCGTCCATTTGCCGGCAGAACTACCCGACCTTCCAGCTGGTTTTCGGCGTTCTCAATCCGGGCGATTCGTCGGTGGCTGTCGTTGAGAAGCTTAAGGCCGACTTTGCAGAATCGGATATTGCATTGGTCGTGGATTCGCGGACACTGGGCAACAATCCCAAGATCAGCAACCTTCGGAACATGCTGAAGCGCGCCAAGCACCAAACGCTGGTCCTCATGGACAGCGACATCCGGGTGGAACCAGAGTTACTCAGCCGGGTCGTGCCGCATATTCTGGAGGAGCACGTGGGGTTGGCGACGTGTCTCTATCGTGGGGCTGAGGCTCCCGGAATGGCTTCCAAGCTTGAGGCCGTCGGCATTTCGGCGGAGTTCACCGCCGGAGTCCTGGTGGCCTGGCTGACCGAAGGGATGAGCTTTGCCCTGGGAGCTACGGTGGTGACCACTCGTGAAAAGCTTGCGGCCATCGGCGGATTCGAAGCCCTCGGCGATTACCTGGCCGATGACTATGTGCTGGGTCTCCTCATGCGGAAGGCCGGTTATGAGGTTCGACTCCTTCCGGAAGTGGTGGAAACGGTGCTCCCGAGAGTGGGCTTTTCGGAGCTCCTCGGGCATCAGGTGAGATGGAGCCGGGGAATTCGCGCCTGTAGACCGGGTGGACACCTGGGTCTCATATTCACTTACGGTACTGTCGCAGCCCTGGTGAATGGGTTGGTTTCCGGGGGATCGGCGCCGAGCCTGATTCTTCTGGGTACGACCTTGTTCGTGCGCCTCTGGCTGGGGTGGGTCGTGGGTGTGAAGCATCTCCGCGACAAGCTGCTGGCGCGGTATTTCCTGCTCCTGCCCATCCGTGATCTCTTCGCTTTCGTAGTGTGGGCCCAGAGCCTCGCAGGGAACAGAGTTGAATGGCGAGGTCGAACGTACCGAATCCTCCGGGGCGGCAAGATGGTTGATACGATGACCGGGGGCTTGACGGTCCGACGCGACGTTGGGGGAGCGCCGGCTTACGGGGTGGGGTGGGCCATCCGCCTGCATCGGCGACGGGGCAAATCACTGAATGCATCCCGCTCAGAGCCCAAAGATTGAGCTGGACGTCCCGATGCGAAGGCCTGTTACTTTCAGGTGCTCAATTTCCCAATCCTTTTTCTTCTTGGTCTGCCGTTCCAGCATCCGGCAGTGCCCGAGGCGAGAGTGGCGCGTTCGAGCCCGCCCGATGGCCTTGAGCGCATCAGTCGGCGGTGGCCTTGGATTTGCTTGACACTGTTTTCACGGCTGGTTAGTTATGAGTTTCATTCGTGTTAAATTTCTGGGGAGCATGTTTGGAGATCGCAAACAAGTCGACAGGAGAACGGAGTGTGAGCTCTCGAAACAACAGATTTGTGAGAATTTCCGCGGTTTTTTTTGCAGTGTTTTTTGTGTCATGGTTTGCCCTTGAATCGGCGGCTTGGGCTCGAGCAGGAGGCGGACGTTCCATGGGCAGCCGTGGGAGTCGTTCATTTTCGACCCCCTCGCAGCCGTCCAGTCCGTCTCCGGGATCTCAATCCTACGGATCGGGACCGGGGATGACCGCGCCTTCACGTCAACCGACTGCCGGAGGTACGTTCGGCCGAAGTCCCTTTCTTCAGGGCCTGGCGGGCGGCCTGGCGGGCGGTTTCCTGGGAAGCCTTTTATTCGGTGGCATTGGCCATGCGTCGCCGGGAGGCTTTGGGGGTGGAGGCATAGGATTCCTGGACCTGATCATTCTCGGTCTTCTCCTGTTTTTCCTTTGGAAATTCTTCAAGCGTCGTCGGCAAGTGTCAGAGGCATCCGCGTATTACGGGCAGGGGAGTGATGGCTATCCGGCGGGAAGGTACGGCTCTCCCCAGGTCGAGCCGTCTTATGGACAGGGCGGCGGTTACGGAGCCGATCCTTCCCATCAGCTCCAGCGTGGTTTTGATCAGATTCGCCAGTTCGACCCCTCGTTCAATGCCAACGACATGAGAGACCTCGTACAGGATATGTTCTTCCGCGTTCAGGCGGGTTGGATGAATCAGAGCCTGGACGGCATTCTCGACCTTCTGACTCCGGAGATGGCCCGATATTTCTCCGAGGAATTCGATGGCATGAAACGGGCAAGTCGAACCAATCGCCTTGAAAATATTGCCATTCGAAAAGTCGAGCCTGCTGAAGTGTGGCAGGAGTCGGGCAGGGATTATGTGACGGTGCTTTTCACGGCCAATCTGCTGGACTACACGTTGGACGATGCTACAGGTGAAGTGGTGGAAGGCGATCGATTGAATCCGGTGAAGTTTGAGGAGTTTTGGACCTTCACCCG
>CAZEOY010000201.1:0-290 GCA_964513835.1 uncultured Syntrophobacteraceae bacterium | reverse complement strand
CGCAGCGTTTTCACTAGCCGTCCTCTCTCGCCCGATGCCTTGAAGCCGGGGTCTTCCTTCATGAAGGCACATTCTTCCTCTTCGAAGACTCTGCAGGCTGTGGATCGCCAGGGGTGAACGGAACAGAAGCTTCGGCCGCTCCTTCTGTATTCCCAGAGGATGGGGCAAAACCGGTGACCACGACCGAGGCCGTTGCCGAAGATTCTGCGCCATGGAAACGGCAGCCGGGAGTCGGCTGGAAATTCCGGGAGCCCGCTGGCAATCTCGCAACAGAAGCCACAATGGTCGCA
>CAZEOY010000200.1:0-6459 GCA_964513835.1 uncultured Syntrophobacteraceae bacterium | reverse complement strand
GTACCTGGCTATTGCGGAAGAACAGGGGGTGCCTTTCGATAAGGTGGGCGGCACGGTCCAGAACGACATTCTCAAGGAAATCACCGTGCGCGGTCAGTACATCTACCCACCCAAGCCGAGCATGAGATTGACGGTAGACCTGATCGATTACTGCTTCAAGAACGTTCCCAAGTGGAACTCCATCAGTATCAGTGGGTACCACATTCGTGAGGCCGGCTCGACGGCCGGGCAGGAGATGGCCTTCACCCTCGCCGACGGAATCGCCTATGTCCAGGCATGTGTCGAGCGGGGTATGGCTGTGGATTCTTTTGCGCCCCGGTTGAGCTTCTTTTTCAACTCTTTTACCAATGTTCTGGAGGAAGTGGCCAAATTCAGGGCGGCCCGTCGCTATTGGGCGCGAGTGATGAAAGAGCGGTTCGGCGCCAAGGATCCGCGGTCCATGATGATGCGCTACCATGTCCAGACGGGAGGCGTCACCCTCACGGCACAGCAACCCCTCAACAACGTGGTCCGGGTGGCCCTGCAGGCGTATGCGGCAGCTCTCGGAGGATGCCAGTCACTGCACACCAACTCCTACGACGAGGCACTCTGCCTCCCGACACAGGAAGCCGTCACCGTGGCACTCCGCACGCAACAGATTGTTGCAGAGGAGAGCGGAGCTGCCGACACCATCGACCCGCTGGCGGGCAGCTATTTCGTCGAAGCCCTGACGGACAAGATCGAAGCAGAGATCGATGACTACATCAAGAAAATCGATGCCATGGGCGGCACGCTGGCTGCCATCGAACAGGGCTTCGTCCAGAAGGAAATTCAGAACAGCGCCTATCGATTCCAGAGAGAAATCGAATCCGTGGAGCGCGTGTACGTCGGAATCAATAAGTACACCATGGAAGAGCCTCCTCCCACCAACCTGCTTAAAGTCGACATGAGCGTGGGGGAGGTCGAAGCAACCAAGCTCAAGAAGATGCGCGCAGAGCGTGATGCTGCCAAATGGAAGGCCGCCCTGGATCACCTCAGGGAGGTTTCTCAGTCCGACCAGAATGTTATGCCCGCGGTGATCGAGGCCGTCAAAGCCAAGGCGACGGTGGGCGAAATTTGCGATGTCTGGCGCAGCATCTACGGGGAATACCGTCCCAAGGAATTCGTCTAACCCTTTTTCGAGCTCAGGGACACGGGAGCAGCTTAAAAGCGGTTCAATTTTGGAGGCATATCCATGGCACAAGAACGCAAGATCAAGATCATTGTTGCAAAGCCCGGCCTCGACGGACATGACCGGGGCGCAAAGCTTCTGGCGAGAATCTTCGCCGAAGCCGGCATGGAAGTGGTATACACCGGTTTGCGGCAGACACCTGAAATGATCGTCGAGACAGCGCTGCAGGAGGATGCTGACGTGGTGGGCATGAGCAGTCTCTCGGGCGTGCACAATTATTTCTTCCCAAGAGTGGTTGAATTGCTGAAAGAGAAAGGGCTCCAGGATGTGCTGGTGGTGGGTGGCGGCATCATCCCCCTTGAGGATGTCGAAGGCCTCAAGAATGCCGGTGTCAAGGCTATCTTTGGGCCGGGTACCGACACCAATGATATCGTCACCTTCATCAAAGACAACGTCAGGAGTTGATCGCTCGCGAATTGCGGGGTCGATGGATATGGAGCCGGCGCCATCTGCCGGTTTTCTTTTCCGGATTTCTACCCGTGCCCACTCTCAACCGACCAGTGAGCGGCTGCCATGAGAAGAACGGATAATCCGGCGTGCCGCTCATAGGAAGGGATTTGGCAATCATGTCCACGGATTTGGCGGCGGAAGTCCTTAAGGGATCACCCCGCGCAGTAGCTCGTTTGATCACCTGGCTCGAAAATGAGGACCCCAAAGCCTTCCTCTGCATGGAGTCCTTGTTTCCACACTCCGGAAGAGCCTATGTGATTGGGATCACCGGTTCTCCCGGAGCAGGCAAGAGCACCCTTACCGACAAGCTGACCCATACCATCCGCAAATCCGGGCTCACGGTGGGAATCATCGCCGTTGACCCGTCCAGCCCTTTTACGGGGGGCGCCGTGCTCGGAGACAGGGTGCGGATGAGCCAGCTCAGCCTGGACCCGGGCGTTTTCATCCGGAGCATGGCGACCCGGGGGTTTCTCGGCGGAATGGCCAAGGCCACCGGGGAGGTGGTGAAGGTCCTGGATGCATTCGGAAAAGACATTATTATCATTGAAACGGTGGGAGTCGGTCAGGATGAGGTGGACATCATCAGCATTGCCGATACCACTTGCGTGGTCCTCGTCCCAGGATTAGGGGACGCCATCCAGAGCATGAAGTCCGGAATCATGGAGATTGCTGACGTGTTTGTCATCAACAAGGCTGACCACCCGGGTGCGGACCAACTCTGGACGGAGGTGGCCACCCGCGTCGAGCAGGACCACCACATCAAGGGTCGCCCCTGGCTGTCGCCGGTGGTCAAGACCGTGGCCGTCAACAACGAAGGGATGGAAGACCTCTGGGAGCGGATCGAGGGACATCGTCGTTATCTTGACGAAAGCGGCGAATTCGTCCAGCGGCGCCGCGATCGCATGGGTCGTGAGACCTTGCGTATGATCCACAACGAGCTGTTCCGATTCGTGCGGCAGCGGTTGGAAGAGACCGGTGAAATGAAGCGTCTGGTCGAAGAGATCACGGACCGGAAGCGCGATCCGTATAGCGTGATGAGGGAAATCCTGGATGGCTGCCTGATCCAGCCCAAACTGGCCAAGGAGGATTTATGAAGGTTTTGAAAGTCGATCACATCGGGATTGCAGTCAACAGCATTGAAGAAACCAAGAAGCTTTATCATGACTTGCTCGGTCTGCCCCATGCCGGAAATGAAACGGTGCAGGAGCAGAAGGTTACTACGGCCTTCTTTCCAGTGGGTGACACAGAGGTCGAACTGCTCGAATCCACAGCGCCGGACGGCCCCATCGCCAAGTATTTGGAGAAGCGGGGTGAAGGAGTCCAGCACATCGCCTTCCGGGTCGAGAACATTGAAGAAGCCCTGGCTGAATTGAAGGAGAAAGGGATCAAGCTCATTGATGAAAAGCCTCGCAAAGGTGCCGGCGGAGCCAAGATTGCGTTCCTGCACCCCAAGTCCACTTATGGCGTTCTGGTCGAGCTTTGCCAGCGGGATGATTAACGGAGCATGGTATTCGGCCTCGTGAAATGATTCGGTGGGCACGGGCCCATTCGTGCCCACCCCTTTGGACGATCGCACGTATTCTTGATTAAAGTCACGCTCCGTGTGGAGAGGCCAGGTCCATCATGGACCCCTTTTGTCCACGGTAATGCGTCACCATTGCCATCCTCCATGCAAGCCTTTCTCCTTACGCAAAAAAACCTTATGAGCCTTCCCATCTGTGCCGTTTAGGTGTTCGAGTTTTTTGGTTCGACAGATGAGCTCCGAAAGAATGGCGCACGGGTTGAATCTATGCAAGCTCCCAGCTGGAGACTTGTTGCGTGCCGCACATCGGAGCTCAAATCAGGCACGATTGACGAAGGTAAGCTGTTGCAGCGAAAACCTCTGACATTGCTCCTCCTGTTCATGATTTGGATGATGGGCTCAAGGCTCTGCCATGCAGATCTTCAGGAAGTACTGGCGAGTGGCGTCTTACGCCATTTGGGTGCTCCTCATGCCCGCTTCGTAACGGACAACGGCGGCGGCTTCGACGTCGAGATCCTCAGACTCTTCTCCAAACATCTGGGCGTCTCCTACCGGTATGTGGAAACCACCTGGGATCGGTTCATTCCTGACCTGACGGGATGCGAACCCCTCTTTGACGCCGAAGGACGTGAGAGCTGTTCGGATACTCCGGCATCCATACTCGGCGATGTTGTCGCCCATGGACTGACCGTTGTTCCCCGGTACAAAGAACAGATACTCATTTCAACCCCCGTCTTCCCAACCCAGATCTGGATCATGGCAAGGAAGGATGTCCCGATCCGTCCCGTCAATCCAACCGGGAGCATTCACAAGGACATCGCTTCAGTAAAGGCGCTTCTCCACGGGCGGACACTTCTGGGCAAGGCTCGGGGCTGCCTTGACCCCGCCCTTTACGGACTTCTAGGCTGCAATGTCGATGTCAGATATTTCTCAGGAAGCCATCAGAACATGGCCCAAGCCGTGATTGCGGGGCAAGCAGAAATGATGCTCATCGATCTGCCGGACGCTCTTCTGGCGCTCGAGAGATGGCCGCACAAGCTGAAGGTCATCGGCCCCATTTCTGCGCGTCAGGAAATGTGCTACGCCTTTGCGCGCGGTTCCTTCCGGCTCATGGAAGCGTTCAATATCTTTCTCGAGGAATGTCGGTCGGACGGCACCCTGTACCGGTTGGCTCACAGGTATTTTCCTGGCGTCCTGCACTACTTCCCTGACTTTCCCTGGTTTCCCAGGTCATCATTCCTTTTTCCTCACGGTGACTTCTCATGTCTTCGCCCCGCGGTCTGACCGGAAGAAGAAACATTGCCGCCGTTGTCATCAGTGTGGCGCTCCTGGGTTGCCTGTTCATCCTGCTGATCGCCAACTATCAGTCCCTCTCCCTGCTTCGCCGATCCACCCTCGAAATGGTGCAGCATCACGCTGAGAAACGTGCATCCACCCTGGGTTTCTTCTTCTCCGAACGGAAGGACGATCTCCGCTATCTCTCAGACAACATCGAGCGGTCCGCATTCTTTGAGAACCAGGCTCTTGGCATGTCCATGGAATATGGGCTGTATGAAGGAATTCTGGCCATCGGCGATTCCTTCGACCGCGTTCTTGAGCGCAAGACACTGGGCGTGCACCATGTTTACACACAAATCATCCTTGTTGAGCCTGACGGGAACCCCCTCGTCATCAGAGCGGTGGACGCTCCTGACACGTCGAGCATTGCCGATGCTCTGGCGTTGCTGAATCCGGCGGATCCGAACCCTCAGATCGTCGTCAGACATAAGAACGACCAGGCTGTTGAGGTGATGATGGCACTGGCTCATTATCACAAACGGATCTACCGGGGGCATATCCTGGCCACCATATCCATTGAAACCCTGAGTGAGAGACTCTTCAGAGACACAGCTTCCTCCGCGGGACAGATCTCCTACATCCTCACCAACCAGGGAAGGGAAATCTGGCACACCCCCAATGTTTCGCGCTCATTGACTCCTTCTTCACTTCCTGCATCCGAAGACCTGCCTCTGGCTCAGCCACATCATTTCTCCCGTCTCACTGAAGCGGGTGATGAAGAGCGCTACATCGCTCTAAAGGTTCCGATCCCGGGAAGTCCTTTGAGTGTCGTGAACGTCTATCCGGCTGCCCATGTTCTGGGCCGAACCGAACCCACCATGCTTCTGGTGGGAATGGCAGCACTGTCCGTTCTCCTCTTTTCGGGAATGTGCTGGATTATCCGTGTTAATACCCGCAATCAGATTCTCGAGGCGAGATTGGATGAGGCCTCCAAAGCCAAGTCACTCGTCGAGCAGGGAAACCGGGCACTCGCACGGGAGAATGCTGAAAGGTTGCGTACTGAAGCCGCGCTGAGAGAAAGCGAAAGACGCTACCGGGATTTGACCGACCTTCTTCCACAGCCCGTCTTCGAGATCAATGCGGAAGGCGTACTCACTTTCGCCAATCACGCCGCATTCGCCGCCTTCGGCTATTCGGTCGAAGATATGGAAGAAGGACTCCATGCCCTTCAGTTTGTCGCTCCCGAAGATCGTCTCAGAGCCAGCGAGAACATTCGGCGCCGATTCGCCGGTGAAGAGTTCCCGAACTCGGAATATATGGGCCAGCGAAAGGACGGCAGCAGATTTCCGATCCTCATCTACACCGCACCCATCGTGAAGCAGGCAAAGGCGGAGGGACTTCGCGGAATCATCATCGATGCCACCGAGCACAAAAGAATCGAACAGGAGAGAGAAGCCACCATTGACATTCTTCGGCTTATGAACTCCAGCATGAGCATGGAAGAGCTTGCTCAAAACCTGATTCAGCTGCTCAGCAACTCTATTGCCTGCGACACGGTGAGAATTCGAGTCAATTGGGAGAATGCCTGCAACATCTTTCAGGGCCGTGACCTGAGCGATCTCCCTGCCTCCACAGCGAATCACTCCTGCCATTCCCGCTGGCAAAAAATGTCAAAGGGCAACGGCGAAAATGGGAATGGCGTTCATTGCCTGTGTGACGAAATGCTGTATCGATACGGCCAGATGGATGCTTCGCACCCCACGATGAACGGGACGCTTTACCTCGGGGACATTTCGAGCATATTCACAAAGGTTCCCAAGGATGACCCATGCTGGTCCGAATGCCCGCATTTCGTAGACCTGGACTCCTATGAATCCCTGTTAATGATCTCTCTTAAGTTTGGAAGAAAGCAGCTGGGATCTCTCTACCTGTGCGACCGACGGCCGAATTTCTTCACCAGCGACCAAACGAACTTCGTGGAGCGAATCGCCGAAAACAT
>CAZEOY010000199.1:0-6472 GCA_964513835.1 uncultured Syntrophobacteraceae bacterium | reverse complement strand
CTCGGCCTCCCTGAGACCACTGATGTCCAAGAAGCTCTCCACCAGGCATTTTCGCCCACCGACAACAGTCTGGGTAATGGTCTTCAAAATGGGAAGGGGCTGACCGTCTCCCGTCATGAAGCAACGCTCGGCCTTGTTGATTGTGATGTTCAGGTCCGTGACGGGACATGATCCTCGCTCGGTGGGACAGACAAACCCGTGACACTCGTGCCCGATGAGCTTATCCCTCGAAATACCAAGGACCTCCACTGCATAGGGGTTGGCGTCGATGATGGTGTGGGTTTCCTCATCGATCACCAGGACGCCGGTGAGGATGGAGTCCCAAAGCGTCTGCATCCTGGATTCGTTCTCCGCAAGCTTTGTCTCCATCTCCTTGCGCTGCGTGATGTCGACCAGGGCTCCGACGATGCCAGCAACCTTTCCCTGGGAGTTCTTGTAGACCGCCTTGTTGAAGATCACCTCGTGGATGGAGCCGTCCGCGTAGGCAACCGGTCCTTCATAGACCTGCCTGCCCTCTTTTCGAATCAGCTCCATGTCCGCTTCAAAATAGATGTCCGCCAGCTCCTTCTCGGAAATCTCATACACGGTTTTGCCGACCAGCTCCCTGCGCGGCTGGCCGACGAAGGTCTCGAAAGCGGCATTGCACCCCAGGTACCTTCCCTCGACATCCTTGTAGAAAATGGGAGCCGGAACGGCGTCCAGGACGGTCTCCAGGAAGACCAGCTGATCTTTGATGAGTGCCGTGTACCCGGCCAGGGCCGTCTCGGCTCCCTCGAGCTTATCCATCAGCTGCCTGGACATGCGGGATTGATAGTCGACGGCGCCTTCGAGCAGCCTGCGACGAAGCGTTTCCCTCCTTTCGAGAATGCCTCGCCGAAGGGCGTTGTCGAGGGTGATCAGCACCTGGTTTGGTTCAAAAGGTTTGATGATATATCCATATACGTCGATCTCCAGAACGGATCTTGCGTCCCGGGGATCGTCCAGAACCGATACAATGACGATGGCAGTTTCCGGATGGTTCCCTTTGACATACCGCGCCAGGTCCAGCCCGGATTCACCGGGCATGTTGATGTCGGTCAGGAGAAGGTCGAATTCCTCTTCCCCCAGGCAGACCCGGGCCTCCTTTGCATCGGCCGCCACACAGGTCTCGTAGCCGTTGGGTTCGAGGATCTTTTTCAGCAGCTCGCGAACAGGGCGCTCATCATCCACGATGAGGATCTTCTTCATCAGAGATTACTCCGGTCTCAGACTCGGCTCGTTGGGAGCGGAATCGCGTGTGAGTTGCGGGAAATCGGCAAAGAGCACCGTTGGCCTAACTATCGGCAAACGTTGGGAGGATGCGGATGTGGTTTAATCAGTGCGATTTCAGTGAAGGAGTACCACTGATTGGAGAGGGTTTCGAGGAATGAACAAAGATTTTGCTTCTGACGCTTCAACCCCAGCTTGGTTCGAATCTTGTACCGGTGGCTCATGACGGTGTTCACGGACAGGCCCAGGGTGGCGGCGATCTCCTTGGTGCTTTTGCCCCGCTTGATCAGGTCGGCCACCTGGATTTCCTGTGGAGTCAGATTTCGGTAGGTGGACGAAAGCGCCGTGACGAACGGCGAGGCGATCTCCCGGACGCAGGTCTCGAGAAGCTCCACATCGCTGCGTTGACTGCCGCCAAGGCGGCCTTTCTTCAGACGATCCAGGATGGGAATGATCGTCTTCTCTACATTGGCCAGAACCTGCTCCTCAAGGGCTCTCTTATCCGCCTCGACCCTCATCAGCAGGACTTTCAGCGCGCTGTTCATGTCCTGGAGCTCCAGCGCCTTGTCCTGAAGCTCCTTTTCCCTTCTTTTCAAACTGCGATTGGCCTTTTGCAGATCCAGAGTCCTTACTCGGACAACCTCTTCAAGGTTCTCGAGTAAGGTCTTTTGAGCCATCTCAAGGGCGCGTCTTCTCATGGCGTTGGCGACGCTGATCAGAATCTGGCTTCCGTCCACCGGCTTCATGAGGTACCCGTAAGTGTTGAGTGAGAGAGCCTCGCGGGCCGTTTCCAGGTCGTCGATGACGGTCACCATGATGACGGCCATGTCGGGATGAGCGGTTTTCATGTGCCTCACCAGCTCCAGGCCGGATTCTCCGGGCATTTGGATGTCGCACAGCATCAGATCACACTCGTGGCGCTCCAGCCAAAGCCGCGCCTCGGAGGCATTCGGCGCCTCGACACACCCATAGCCCTGGCGCTGGAGAATCGTCTTCAGAAAGCTGCGGACCGACGGATCGTCGTCCACGACGAGGATGGTGGCCGCCCCGTCCCCTGGAAGGCTCCTCATGGGATCCGCGGGAACGTCCCCGCCAGGTGATTCTGTGCTCCGCTTCTCCTCCGGGTCTTGATGAGCCTTACCCCCCATGCTTCTCCTCCAGAACCTCTCGAATGATCTTCCCCAATTCCGCCCACACCCACGGCTTCATGACCAGGGCATCGATGCCGCACTCCCTGATACGCTTCCGTTCGATCCGGTCCCTGTTGCCGGTGCAAAGGACGACGGGGACATCCGGCCGTATCTTTCTGACAGCTTCCGCCAGCTGGTCTCCCGTCATGTTCGGCATGGTGAGGTCCGTGATCACGAGATCGATCTCATCCGAGAACCTGCGGAAGCACTCCAGCGCCTCAGGACCCGAGGTCGCCGCATCCACCTGGTAGCCCAACCGTTTCAACATGGTCGAGGCCACTTTCACCAGGGGAGCTTCGTCGTCCACGAAGAGAATGCGCTCGCTCCCACCGTAGTCATCGAGCGTTGGCTCCGAAACGGCGGGCTCCTCGCCTTTATCCAGTCTGGGCAGCAGAACCAGAACGGTTGTGCCCCGGCCGGGCTCACTCTCGACATAGATGGACCCATGATGGTTCTTGACGATGCCGTAGGCTACTGCCAGGCCGAGGCCCGTTCCCTCGCCCTTTTCCTTGGTGGTGAAATAGGGGTCGAAGATCCTGGCTTTCACGGCAGCATCCATCCCGGCGCCCGTATCCGATACGGCAAGCTTCCAATACTTCCCCGAAGTCAACCCTGGGTAGGCGATCGTCGTGGTCGCATCCGCTTCCATCTCGGAAAGCCGGACCGTCAAAACACCGCCTTTCTCCCTCATGGCGTGAAAGGCATTGGTGCAAAGGTTCATGAGGACTTGGTGGATCTGGGTCGCATCCGCCATAATCAAGCCGCGGCTCTGAATCTCCTGTTTGACCTGGATGGTGGCGGGCAGAGTTGCCCGAAGCAGCTTCAGCACTTCCTTGATGATGGTGTGGATCTGCACGGGTGCGATCATCCTTTCGCCCAAACGACTGAAGGCGAGGATCTGGCCAACCAATTCCCTGGCCCGGAGCCCTGCACTCCTCACTTCCCCGAGCAACCGGCCCAGGGAGGAGCGGCTTCCGGCCTCCTCGATGGCCAGATCCGTGAAACCCAGGATGGCGGTGAGGATGTTATTGAAGTCATGGGCGATTCCCCCCGCCAGAGTACCGATGGACTCGAGCTTCTGAGCCTGCCGGAGGTGGTCCTCGATGGCCAGCCGTTCTGTGATGTCCGCTGCGACGCCCACAATACCGACGGGTGTCCCGTCGGCTTCCCTCAGGAGCCAGGTTCGGCAGTCGAGCACCCTCTGCTGTCCGTCGACCGACTGGTGCACGAGGCGGCCCTGCCAGAGGCCATCGGCCAGGGTTGCATCCACGACCCCGTTGGCGCCGGATCCCTCGAAGTCTGCGTCACCGAATACCTCGAGCGACCGTCCCAAAAGGGACTCCCCGGATGCCTGGATGAGCCTGCAGGTGGACTCGTTGACGTAAGTGATCCTGCCTTGCAGGTCAGTCCCGAACACGAGATCGTGAATCTGGCCGAGGAGAAAGCTCTGGAACCTGAGATTGTCCTCGAGCTCCCTGGCGCGGCTGATGTCCAGGTTCGTGGACTGGTAGCCGATCAGGGCACCGGAATCGTCGCGGATGGTCGTGGCGAGGGCGTGGGAGATGAACGTCGAGGCGTCTTTCCGCACGGCCACGATGTCTCCCTCCCAGGTCCCGCGCGTGTCGAGAGCGTGCAGGATGGCTGCCGCCTTTTCCGCATCGGCAATGAAACGTGCCACAGGGTGGCCCACGGTCTCTTGGGCATCGCCGTAGCCCCACATCCTCAGAAACGCGGGGTTCACATGCGTGATGCGTGTGGATGCATCAGCAATGCTTCCGGCGGCCAGGCTGGCCTCGAACACCATGTTCTTCAGAAGCAGCTCCCGCTCTTTCTCCCTGCGCTCGGTGATGTTCTCATGGGCGACCACCACTCCTCTACAGTCGCCGCTGACAAACGGAGTCACGCGCCCGTAGAACCACCTCTTTTCTTCCGGGCTGTGGCACGGGTATTCCATGGCGAACAGATTGCCTGCGCCGTCCAGGACGGACCTCATGCCTGAAGCGAAAGCCTTTGCCTGGTCTGCATCCTCTCCGCAGGCGTTGTCGCACACATCCAGGTAATTGGCGCTTTCGCAAACGCGATCGACGACCGCTCCGTTGGCTTCGGCAAAATCTCTCCACGCCTTGTTGACGGCCAGGATTCGGCCCGTGCCGTCCACAATGGCGATATGGGACGTCAAGGCGTCAAAGCTCGACCGGATGGATTCTGCCAGACTCGAACCAACTTCCATGGGAACTCGATTTGGATTCATGAGCTCAGTTATGATACGTCGAAAGGGATTGGCGACCGATGCTGCAAAGTGCTGATCGAGACAGTCGCCCTGTCTCGATCAGCCGTCCAGAACGGCTCTGACCTTGGCGGCCAAATCCTGTGTCGAGAAGGGTTTCTGTATGAAATTCAGATCCTTCTCGAGCACTCCCCGGTGGGCGATGATTTCGGCCGTGTAGCCCGACATGTACAGGCATTTGAGTTGCGGGCAGAAATCTTGGATCCTCTTGGCCAATTCCTTTCCGTTCATCTCGGGCATCACCACATCGGTGATCAGGAGGGCAATTCGGCTGGTGTGCTCGGCAGCCATTTGCAGGGCTTCGGAAGGGGTCCTGGCTGTCAGGACCTTGTAGTTGAGACGGGAGAGAAATTTTTCGGCCAGTTTCAGAAGCGAAATCTCATCCTCGACCACCAGCAGGATCTCGCCTCTGCCCATGGGGATTTGGACCGGAGTCTGCTGCTGTTCTTCGGGAACCTCGCCCACGTGCCTGGGCAGATAGATCCTGAAAACAGTTCCTTGCCCCGGTTCGCTGTAAGCGTTGATGAAGCCATGGTTTTGCTTGACAATGCCGTAAACGGTCGCCAATCCGAGGCCGGTGCCCCGACCCAGCCCCTTGGTGGTGAAAAACGGCTCGAATATCCTGTCCAGTGTTTCCCGGTCCATGCCGCATCCATCGTCGCTCACGGTCAGCAGCACGTAGTCCCCGGGAGCAAAACCCGCGTGCTCGGAGCAGTAATCCGCGTCGAAGGTCGCCACGTTCGTCTGGATGGTGATCTTCCCCACATCGGCGATGGCATCTCGCGCGTTGACGCAAAGATTGGCCAGGATCTGGTCGATCTGGGCGGGATCCATCATGACCGGCCACAAGCCGGCCTTGGGCAACCAGGCCAGTTCGACATCTTCGCCGATCAGGCGTCGAAGGATCTTGAGCATGCCTTCCACGGTGGCATTCAGGTCGAGGACCTCGGGCGAGATGGCCTCCTTGCGAGCGAAAGCCAGCAGCTGCCGGGTGATCTCACGCGACCGCACCGCCGCGGCAAAAATCTCCTTCAGGTCGTCGCGCACCGGATCTTCCGGCTCCATCTTGTAAAGGGCCAGCTCCGAGTAACTCAGGATGACGCTCAGAATGTTGTTGAAATCATGGGCCACTCCACCCGCCAAACGGCCGACCGATTCCATCTTCTGGGCCTGGAGAAGCTGGGCCTGCAGCCTGGCCTGCTCCTTTTCCGCCTTCGTGCGCTCCTCTTCGGCTTCGATGCCGTAAAGAGCGAACCCGATGTCTTCCGCAAGCTCCTTGAACAGCGACTGCTCCTGCTCGTCATCCGCGACAGTCGCGGGCAAAGCCACCACGATCACCCCGTAATCCCGTCCTGCGTGATGGAGTTTTGCGGCAAGGGCGGCCGTGTCCGTATACATACATGCCAGGGGACATGTGGCGCAGCTCACCGACGTGTCGCGCATGACCACGATGTCCGTGCACCTCATCGCCTGGAGACAGCACTCCGGCCAGCCGCCGTGCTCGAGCTCCGCACGCATGGCACCGAAGTCTTCCCCGATGCCCGATTCGGCCACGGCACGTATACCCTTTGCGCCATCGTGAAGGCCGATCCAGGCGGATCGGTATCCGCGTGCTTCGGTGAGAATGGCACAGGCCTGATGCAGCAAGGCATCACGGTCCTTTTCATGCAACATCAGGTGGTTGACATCGCGGAGCGCGCGCAGCACCTGGACCAGGTGCACGATCCGCTCTTCATTGCGCTTGCGC
>CAZEOY010000198.1:0-6473 GCA_964513835.1 uncultured Syntrophobacteraceae bacterium | reverse complement strand
GGGCGTGTTGGCATCCACGACAAATTGGGGGACTTCCTTCATGATTTCGGGCCCCGCCCCCACGTTTGTCATCACCACAGGCAGTCCGCAGCTCATGGCTTCGAGGGGTGCCAGCGGCAAGCCTTCAAAACGACTTGGAAAAACAAGAAGACCGTAGCTCCGGTAGACTTCGGGCATCTTATCGGGTCGTACGGCACCCAGGAATCCGAGACCATTGCCGGGGTCTGCATCGGTCACACAGTCCACGGGAATGCCTTTCCTGGAAATCTTTTCCAGGATGTCAAACCCTTTGCCGTACCGGTGATAGTTTCCCACAAACAGGTATCGACCGGGCTTTCGGAAAGGCCCCGGGTGGAATCGGTCCGTATCGATGCCGTTCTCGATGACCCGCGATACTCGAATGCCCTGGTTCCGAAGAATCTCCTCGATGAAAGGGGATACCGCGACGACCTTCTTTCCCCTTGCAGCACGCTTCTGGATCCATCCGAGCCACGACAGAGACAAGACCTGCCGTCGCGAAAGGTAGGGTCTCAGATGGTCACGAAATCCGCGATAGGACCCGTGGAAGAGGCAGACGGCATTGGGGTGGCTGATTCCCCACCCGAACTCCCCGTTGGCAATGACCAGATCGTGCCCGCTCCTCTCGATCTGACGGTATGCCAAGGCCGTCACGGCCGGAAGCCCCACAAGCCGCTTCAGCCACTGGGCGCACAGAGAGACGGGTCCCTCGGCAGTGAGGAAGGAAACTTCGTGTCCGTCTCCTTCGAACACCGTCTGGAGCATCCCCGTGACGGACTCGACCCCTCCTCTGAAGCGCCTGTAGGGCGTCACGAGAAGGATCCTCATCGGCCTCGCAGCCTGACGACAAGTCGCCCCGGAAGCATGAGCAAGGGGCGGATGAAGAATACGTAGAGCTCAATAAGCGCAAAGAGCAGGACGGCCGTGGAGCGGGAATACGGTAACCCCAGTTTGACTCTGGCCCTGTCGAAGTATTTGCCGAAGAAATAGCGGGTATAATAGACCGTCCAGTAGTAACGCTGCAGACGGTTGACACGCTGGCCGCCGGTTTTCACCTCCGAAGGGTGCAGATGCACGGCATGCGCCCCGTTGGTCATGACAATCCGGTGGCCATCCAAATAGGCCTGCATCTGGAAGTCGGTCTCTTCACGGAAGCCGTTGCCCCTGCCATAAAAGGGGTCGATCCCATAATGCAGAAGCAGCGAGCGCCGGGCCATGAAGATGCCATGGGTAAAGGGCAGCTCCACATCGTCCTGCATACGGGCATCGCTGTTCAAGCGAAAGCGGAGCCTGTCAAAGGGGCGCTGGCGGAACAGCCCGTTCTCGAAACGCCGGATCGCATCCTCCACCGCTTCACCGCGCAATCGGTAAAAATGGCGCCCGGCGACAATGGACGCCCCGCTCTTCTGCAACTTGCGCCGCAAGACGCCGGCATAATCGGGTCCCAGGAAATCGTCGTCGTCGCAAAAGAGGATGATCTCGTTTTCCGCGGCCTTCACCCCTTCAAGACGGCAGAATGCCGCCCCTTTCCTCTCGGGATTTCTCAGGACCTTTGTGGAAACACCCGGAAAACGTTGGGCGATCTCTTCGACGATCTGAGAGGTGCCGTCTGTTCCCGCGTCATCCACGATCACGATCTCGCTGACAGCCGGCTGAGCGTACCAGGATTCCGCGACCTGTTTGAGGGCGTAACCCCGGTTTCGCGTCGGTACCACCAGCGAGATGCTCTCGTTTGTCAACATCCGCGATCCGGTTGAATGAGGGTATCATGTGGAGGGAAGGAGATTGGCTCAGCGAAACCCCAGGAGCCCCCTCAAGCTCACCAGGAGGAGAATTCCGAGGGAGGTGTGGCTGAGGGATTCGAAATGCCCGCGAAGCTCCCCCATCAGGACCTCATAACTGAAAAAGAAGACGATGATCTTCGCCGTCAGCAGTCCCATACTGTACCTGTGGAGCTCTGCGTCGGGCAGGTTGGGGATCACCAGCGTCACGAAGATGATCAGAAAGTCCATGGGAGTGGTCCTGAAGCCCTGACTCCGCCGCGTGAATTTCAGAGTCATCACGACGAACAGCACCAGAACGCCGAACAAGATGTTATAAGAGGCCAAAAAGACTTCCGGAATCCAGCCTGAAGGATCCGTTTCGCTCAGGTATGCCGCAAAGGGTATGGTCATATAAAGGCCAAGCCTCAGGAGTCCGCCGCTCCACTCCCGCCGAAACGCCCGGAACAGTCCCATCAGGGCCGCGCACGCCAATGAAAGAATGGAGATATACCCCGGCACTTTGCTCGGAACCAACCAGGTCAGCAGAAGCAAGGCGGGAAGACCCGATTCAACGATCCGGAACGAAGCTCGGATGACGAACGCTTTCTCCCGAAAGCTTCTCAGTCTTTCTCTGATGAACCCATCGATGAAATCGTGGCGCCTCCACTGCCAGCCTGTACGATGAGCCGTGTGGAAGCCGACCAGGATGACGCCCGAAAAGGCTGCGTACGAAATCAGCAGAAACCATTCGGACCGGTATCGAAGCAGGAAGGCGATGGAGACCAGGAACGCCTGGATCACGTAGATGGCGAAAACGGCCTCCTTGTGTGCCAGACCCAAACGCATGAGCTTGTGGTGAAAGTGGTTCTTGTCCGGCTTGAATGGGGAACGGCCCGATGCGATGCGCTCGGTCATGACGGCCAGAGTGTCCAGCACCTGAAAGCCCAGGAGAATGAGCGGCATGAGAGGACTGAGCGCCGTCGGCGGCTGGCTGATCCGAAGGGCCAGCGTTATGGCGGCAAACCCCAGCAGTTGGCTTCCTGCATCGCCCATGAAGAGATTCGCGGGGTAGGTGTTGAATCTCAGGAACCCGAAAACGGCGCCGACGAACGCGATGGAAAGCAGAGTGGTGGTGGCCTCGCCACCCTCGTAGGCCATGAACCCGATGCAGATAAACCCCAGCATGGAAATGCCGCCGGCCAGTCCGTCAAGGCCGTCGGACAGGTTGACGGCGTTGGTCACCCCCACGATAACAAAAGTTGCCAGCGACGCCCCAAGCCAATGAGGAAGATGCATTCCCGTCGGGAGGATCTCCCCGAGGCTGCGGATCTCGATCCCGCCCCATAGGACGACGATCAGGGCCGCGGCCCACTGGGCCCCGAATTTGGCCTGGTAGGGGAGCGACCGGATGTCGTCGAGCAGTCCGAAGAGGACAATGAGCGCCGCGGAAACCAGGAAAGTTTTTGCGAAGGTGTCCAGTGGCACCCATAGCAGAACCGGGATGAAAACCCCGAGAGCCATGGCCATGCCCCCGCTCCTCGGTGTCGGCTTGGAATGAACTCTCCGGGCATCGGGGATGTCCACAGCGTTCAGGGCGAACGCCAGCCGACTGCAAAGGGGAATCAGGGCGATGGTCAGGAAGACCGCAAGCAGTAAGGTGGAGAGCAGGATCAATTTCAGATTCGGATGATGGGTTAGGGGTGATAGGCTCGGGTCGATGGGGTAAGAAGCCGGGAAACTGAGCAGGAGGGGTCTTGACTCGATGACTCGATACCACCTGTCATTTGCCCGGAAGGAAATCATCCAGGACCGGCCCGATTTGCCTGGCGAAACACTGAAGCCGTGCGTCCGCCTGGCCGTCTTCTTCCTCCGGGTAGATGGGTGTGATCAGACGCACCAGGGCTCCGTCGGTACGGCGGCTGGTCAAGGCATCCCAAAATGTGTAGAGCTTCAACTCATAGGCTTTGGTGAGTACACGACCGCGCATGGGAAACCAGTAGTAGACCAGTTGCCTCGCACCATCCTTCTCCATGGAAGCCCGGTTGACCCGCAGCTTCTCCCTCCCCCCGATGCCGTAAACGAACTCTGTGTCTCCCGCCTCGTTGAAAACCCAGCCGGCTCCCGGCATGCACGTGGATGGCGAATGGATGGATTCTCCCTTACGCTGGCTTTCGTAGTAGGCGATATAGAAGTTGACGAGCGTTTCCTGGTCGTCGGTAAAGTCGATGAGCAGGTAAGTTGTCAGATCCAGCTCCCGGAGGAATTCCTCTCCCATCTCCAGCGTCACGCCGGACCATTCGCCGATTTGCACGGGGAAGGTCGAAAGAGATCTCTTGACAGGTATCTTCTCTCTGAGCTCCACTCCGTGGGAGAAAGCAACCGATGTCAGGAGCAGGAGGATCGCAGCCTTAGAAGCCGGAGGCAGCCAGGTCTTCCCGACCTCTCGAAGCGGACCGTGCCCGGGAGGAGCTAACACCGATCGCCGGGGCGGCCGGGCAGCCCTCCCCCGGGGAACCGGCTTGAGCAATGCCATCTGTCCCCACAGCACCCCCGCGGTGCACATGAAGATCAGCCAGCCTGAAAACCCGTGGAAGAACCCTTCAGCCACTTCAGCCCCCCAGCGGACATACAGAACGCCGGTCATGGCAATGCGAAGCGCATTCACGACAATGGCCAGAGGCACTGTCGAAAGGAAGAGCAAAGCCCGCCGCCACATGGGAGCTTTGAACCAGTAGGCCAGGATCAGGCCGAGTACCATGAGGGGAATCAGGTATCGCAAGCCGCTGCAGGCATCCACCACCTGCAGTTGCGTGTAACCGATATCGATGATGTTCCCTTCCCGGTAGGCCGTCATTCCCCAGAGCTGAAGCAGCTCGACGCCCATCTGCGAAGAGATCAGCTTCAGCTTCAGAGTCAGCTGGTTGTTCACCACCTTTGGAGGGGGGAACATGGCAAGCAGAAGGATCAGGGGAAAGCCTATGATCTTCAGCTTTCTCCAGCCGAGGTGAATCCAGGAAAATCCCAGGATGCAGAGCCAGAGGGAGAGGTACATCACAAAGAACTCGCCCGCGAGCTCCCCCAGCCAGAAACAGCACACGCCCGCCACAACCGGGAGGAGACCTGCCCAAGTCGGCTGCGAGGGAATGGATTCCAGGGCCCGTCGTTTCTCCCAGATGAGATAGACAACGGCAAGAGGGATCAGATAGCAGTGAGAGTAGTCCTCTCTCATCCAGTCGCTCCCGATGAGCCAATGGAGCACATCGAAGTACATCCCTGCGAGCAGCGCCCCATAGAGGACGGCAGGAATCCAGAAGACCCCGGACATACTGGTGGATGCTCTGGTGAACATGCTGGATTGTCCTTGTGCGGGAAATCCCCGTTATGGCCAAACAAGGAAAGATGAAGCGGGCCCTGCGGAGGCCGCCCCATGGCTATGCCTCCGGTGAAGAATGGAAATGAGGTTTCGCCTCTGGAGTTGACGTGACCCCTGGCTATCGGAGAGCATAGCTCCGCAAACTCGGTTACGGTCTTTCCTGCCGCACCGGACCGCAGTGGTCGTGAACCGGAGTTTGTGAGGCCGGCCGCCTGGATGGGCAACTGCCGCCCCACTTCTTGGAATGAATCTTATAGAGGACCCTGGCAGGAGATGTGTTTCGGGACGGGGAAATTCTTGTTACGATTTGAAGGAGGGCGGAAACGGAAGCGAGAAAGGTCGGCACCACTGAGGCGCCAACGCACAAAGAATGCTCTGTGGCATGGTGCCTCGGTGGTGAGAAATGGCCGGGTGAATAAAGGGCTACGCCAAGTTCAGGGGAGAAGCGGACCTCCTCAGGGCAGCCAGGAGAGCCATGCCGGATCCCAGCAGCCACACACCCGCCGGAAGAGGAACCTGCTTCTTCGTGGAGTCCCCGAGAATCCTGAACTCACCCAGACGAGCTGTCTTCTTGCTGTTGCCGCCGAACACCTCGTACCTGACGTACTGGGCCAGCAGAGGGTCGGCATTAACGCCTTGACCCAGGCCTTCGATCGACTGCTGCTTTCGGTTGGTAGCCGGTCCCATGGGCAGGATGCTGGTCCAGTTGACGTTGTCCGTACTGATGGAAACCGAGTAGAGCTTTCTCTGGCCGGGGGTTGCACCCTTAAGGGTCACTTTGGAGAGTGCATAAATCCCTCCAAGGTCCACGGTGATCCAGCAGGGGTTCTCCTCACTGGCGGCGTATCCCGCGTCCCATCGTGTTCTGCTATTACCGTCGATGGCTTTTTCCGCAGCATATTCACCCAATTCGCCGCTGGCTTGAACCGTCACACCGTCCAGAAGGGCAAGGTTGGCACGGGTGAGAGCGGCATGGGGCGTCCCCGCAAGCCCCAGGGCCAAACCCAAAAATAATAATAAACCTATGTGCACCGCACTGTTACGCCGTTTCATTCAAATTCTCCCTCCTTAGTCGATGAATGCTCAGATGACGAAACCCTTTATTTAAGACCGATTCGACCCATCCTGTGGATTGAATGCCCGGAGGCTAAGGCCTTCAAAGCTTCTCTGTCAAAGGGTTAATTAATGCCTTCGCCTATTGGGGCGGGTCATGGGTCACGGGTGGGGGCTGAAGGAAAGGAAAAGGATGGAGCGAAGGGACGGGCCGACGCCAGTCGGCATGCGGATTCACGGAGGCCGATGGGCTTACACCCGACATC
>CAZEOY010000197.1:4610-6474 GCA_964513835.1 uncultured Syntrophobacteraceae bacterium | reverse complement strand
TGCGGAGCAGCCGCACGAGAGGCATCGAACGGCTTCCCGCCGAGCCTGCTCCTGGCTGAACCCCAGCTCCACCTGCTCGAAATTGCCGGCACGACTTGACAATTCCAGATGAGGCATAGATTCCCTCGAAATGGTTCGCATGACGCTGAATGGCTCACGGTCTATGGCGGAGAGGTCCCCCTTGCTGATGTTGAATTGGGGGGGCTCCGACACCACCTGGCCCGTACGGAAGCATCGATCGAGAGACCATGCGGCTTTTCGGCCGTCGGCGAGGGAGGCGACCACCGTCGCCGGTCCCCGGAATACGTCCCCTCCCACGAATATCATGCCGTTGCCGGTATGCATGCTCGCGGGATCGCCGCCGATGGTGTTCCACCGGGTGATGGGCAGACCGTTTCCGATGCCTTCGGTGGCATCTTGCATGGGGATCTCCGGATACTGGCCGATGGCGCTGATGACCTGGTCGACTTCCATGGCCACCTCGGACCCCTCAATCGGCACGGGGCGCCTTCTGCCGCTGGCATCGGGGGCTCCAAGCTCCATGCGGACGAATTCAATACGGCTCAGGGTTCCTCTTCTACCGATGAGCTGGGTGGGCGCGACCAGGAACTGGATGTCCACGCCTTCCTCCTGGACGGCTTCGACCTCCTCGGGGCTCGCGGGCATTTCCGTGCGGGAGCGCCGATAGAGTATGGTCACACTTTCCGCGCCCAGCCGGAGTGCGGTGCGGGCGGCATCGATGGCCACATTGCCGCCCCCGATGACGGCCACCTTTCTCCCCACCTTGATCTTGCGGCGGCGTGAGTGGGCCATCTGCTCCAGAAAGTCGATCCCACACTCGACACCCTTCAGCCCTTCGCCTTCAATTCCCAGCCTGCGGGTGGCCCAGGCCCCTATGGCCAGGAAAACGGCATCGAAGCCATCCCGCTCGAGCTCCCCGAGTGTGAAATCCCGCCCCCACTGGACGCCGGTCTTCACTCCCACGCCCAGGCTCAGGATGCCCTCGATTTCCCAATCCAGCACCTCCCTCGGGAGCCTGTAGGCGGGAATCCCGTACCTGAGCATCCCGCCCAGCGCCTCCTTGGCTTCAAAAATGGTGGCGCCGTGTCCCATGCTCCGAAGATAGTAGGCGGCGCTGAGTCCAGCGGGACCTCCGCCGATGATGGCCACCCGGTACCCGGTGGGAGGGGGAACGGGCGGGAGTACACGCTCTCCCGCTTGCATCTCCCAGTCTGCCAGGAAGCGCTTGCACCAGTTGATGGCCACGGGCTCATCCACAAGCTGGCGCCGGCACGCGGTCTCGCAGGGATGGGGACACACCCGTCCTATGGTGGCCGGCATGGGGATCTTCTCCTTGACGAGGCGAACAGCCGCTCGATATTCACCGTGCGCGATGAGGGCCAGGTATCCCTGGATGTCCACGCCGGCGGGACAGGTTGTCGAGCAGGGGGCCACACAGTCTCCGTAGTGAGTATCCAGCAGGAGATCGAGCAGCAGCTTCCGGGTCTTCCGAAGGTCGTCGTCAGCGGTGGTGATGTCCATGCCCTCCACGACTCGAGTGCTGCAGGCGGCTTTGAACTTCTGTTCGCCCGCGACGCGCACGACACAGAGGCGGCAGTTTTCAAGCGGATGCAGCAACGGGCTGTAACACAGGGTGGGGATATGAATGCCCACCTGGTTTGCCGCGTCGAGAATGGTGCTTCCGGCCGGAACTTCGACTTCCCTGCCATCCATGCGTATCTTGACTTTGTCGTCCATGAGACCCTCCAGAGTGTGTCCGCCAGTTCAAAGGCCCGGGATCAACGGGCGCTGGCGGAATGGGATCACGCTGTCTGCCTCTCGAGGAGGAGCTGGATGTTGTGGT
>CAZEOY010000197.1:0-4600 GCA_964513835.1 uncultured Syntrophobacteraceae bacterium | reverse complement strand
AAGGCCTGCGGATCCACGGGCTTTTCCATGAAGATATCCGCGGCGATCCAGTCCATGTCCTCATCGACGGAGCGGCCGTAACCCTTCTCGGAATCGGGCTGAGCAGAGACAATGATGATGGGGAATCGCTCCAGCCCCTTCTTCTGTCTGAGGCTCGTCGCAAATTCGAGCCCCTCGTCCATGGTGGTCATCATGATATCCAGGATGAGCAGGTCCGGTTTTTCGGATTCGATGCTCCGCAGGACGCCGGCCGTGCTGTTGGCCGTGGTCACGTCGTACCCGAAGCGTTTCAGGATGGCGCCGGTGATCTCCAGAAAACTGGGATCGTCATCAACGATCATGATCTTGTGCTTCTTCATGCATCTCACCTCCGTGGCTCTTGCTTGCAGCTTTGGCAAGCCCTCGTTCCTCTACACTTTCGGCAGCTCAATGATGAATGCCGTCCATTCGCCCTCCCGGCTTTCCACCCAGATCTTCCCCTGATGACGCTCCACGATGGTCTTGGTGATGAAAAGGCCGAGCCCCGTTCCCCGCGTCGATTGGTGGCGGGAGGCCTGCAAACGTTCAAACTTCCGGAATACCTTGCCCATGTCTTCTTCCCGTATACCGGGGCCGGAGTTCCACACTTCCATGCGGCAGCGGTCTCCCAGATCGGTGACGGTGACGCGAATCCTTCCCGACTCGTCGCCATATTTCAGCGCGTTGTTCACCAGGTTTCCCATAACACTCCGAAAGAGCTCAGGATCAAGATTCCATTCGAGAGCCTCCGGAACGTCTACGCAAATGGAAACCCGCCGCTCTACAATGGTGCCCCCGAGGCCATCGATCACCGGTTGGACGATTTCCTTCATGATGTGCGTGGGGCGGGGCTGGACCGGCAGCTCGTCCTTCTCGATCCTGGAGAGGTCCAGGTAATGTTTGATCATTTCCATGGACTGTTCCAGGTTGCGGCATATGGCATCCACCATGAGGCCCTGTTCGCGGGCGAGCTCACCGAATACCTCCTGCCGAAGGGCATTGGCACTCATGTAGCTGTTGGCGATGGGAGACTTGAGCTCGTGGGTGACGAAGCTCAGCATTTCCAGGTAGCGGCGGTTCAGGCGGGAAACATGCTCGTTGGCTTCCTGGAGACGAATGTTGGCTTCAACGAGCTTGCTCATGTGCCTGCGGAGCTCCGTGAGATCCTGAAAGTAGCCCACGACGGCGATCTCCTCGCCATCCTTGGAGAGCAGGGCGGCCGAGAGGCGAATGGGAATGGTCCGCCCGTCTTTGGAGATGATCCGCGTGTTGTAGCCCAGGAGGGTTCCGGAGGCTCCGTATTCGTCGCTGAGGAGGGCCTTCCTGATAGCCTGTGCCTCTCCATCCGGGTAGAAATCCTGGACGGGCAGGTTATGGAGCACCTCGGCCGGCGTATAGCCCAGGAGGCGTTCGGCCCCCTTGTTGTAAAGGATGATGCGGCCGCTCCGGTCGTTGGCCATGATGCCGTCCGGGCAGGCCTCCAGCAGACGCTCTTCAAACTCGTAATGCTGTCGCAGCTGCTTCTGGTAGGCCTTGAGCTTGGCCGCCATGTACTTGAAGCCGAGAGTCAGGCTCGAGAGCTCATCACCGGTGGAATACCTGAAGGCGTCGCATTGGCTGCAGAAAGGGTACGGGGGGTCCCTCTCCATCGCCGTGCCCCTCCCCTGCTCGACTGTCAGCAAAGGGCAGAATCCCGGCGCATCGCTGTCGTTCAGGAGCACAAAATCGTCCTGGAGCTTCTGCCAGCACGGCAGCTCCTGCTCAACCTCCCGGACCACCTCCTCCAACTCCCCTCTGGCCAGGGAATAGGTCATGCGCATGAGCCGATCGACGGGGCGTGTGATCATGCGCGTGAACCCCCTCGTTATGAAGAAGCTGATGCCCAGAACGATAAGGGTTACCGTGAAGAGCACGCGGAAAAGCTGGGTGCTGATCTGCTCCAGGGACTTGGCGCAGAACCCGACGTGCACCGCCAAGGCTGTCCGGGGGGGCGATTCACCCGGATCGCGCAGCAAGACTTCGTAAATGGGACGCTCGGATGAGGGACGCTTCACCAGCAGACCTCCCGACTGCTTCCCAATGTCAAAGCCCGCCACCCCGGATTCCTCCCGGCATCCCTCCTCCCCCATCCAGAATGTCGGCCGGTCGTTCTGATCCAGCACTTCGATGTAGAGAAGCTTGGGCAGCACGGAAAAGAGGGGGGTGAGCCTCATCCGCAATTGAGCATCCCGGTCCCCTTCCCCCATTTCGCGTATCTGATCGACCACTCCCCGGGCAATTTTCCAGGTCCTGTCGTGAACGTCCGCCTCGATGGCCGGGAGGATGACCCGGTCGATGGCGACGGCGCCCGTTACGACGACAAGGGCCACCATGGCGAGTGTGATGAGGATGATCTTGGTCTGAAAATTGAGCCGGCTCAACAAGTGCATCTGTCTCTCGCATCCGGGAAAACCATGAGTCGATTCCTGCAGGTCACACAGTCGGTGGACACCAGCTCCAATGGAGCTTGTGCTTCGGGGGGCGGTTCTCAGGTTGACCGTTCCAATGAAGCCGCATCAGTCGGTGAACCGATGGCTGAGAAGATCCCGCGATCTCAGTGGCTCTGGCGAGTCGTTGGAAAGAGAGGCGAGTTGGAGCAATGTCGCAAATTCTAGGCGCTACGCAAAGGGTAGAGCGAGTCTGGTCAGTGATCAAAGCATGTGGAAAATAACATACTCCAGAGGTAATGTAACTGACTGTATTCCTTTCGATGCGAAATTTTGTGAAAAAGATGCCAGAAGTCACCTCTCCACAGGATGATCGCACATCTCCGCAGCCATCCGCTTTGCCGGATCGGTGATGCGGTGATTCCAGGAGCCATCAAATTCCCTCGCCAGCAAGGTCACCCGATGCTCGGTTCTCCCAAGGCTTCCCCCCGTGAAGCATGGAGATGTCTGTGGTATTCGGAAATTTGGTCTGACTATGCCATGGAAGCCCCCCGGTTGCCGTGAGAAACCGTTGCCGGCTATCCCTGCTCTGAAAAGTTTCGAGTTTCGGGGTTCAACTCGATGGGTAGATGAATTCAAGTGATGCAGATCGCATCACCGTGATGCAAAAACATCCCCTAGCATAAGTTATTGTAATTTTTGAAATAAATGAACGTCTCCTTCAGGGTGATGCATTTTGCACCGTCTCAGTATGCATCAGATTCCTCCCCGAACACGCTCATCCTCTAACATAACGAGAAGATACCTCCAAGAAAACAAATACTTACCGAATTAATCCCGGCGCTGTAATCGTCTGGTCCGAATCCTGCTCTACTGAAGAGCAGACAGAGTCGTGCAATTGTAGGAAGGCATTTCATGCATATAGAAAAGGAGAAAGGACATGGGAGAGAAAGAGCGCAAGAAGAATCTGCAGCCGGTCGTCTTTTCGATGGCAAATGACCAATGCGTCTGGAGCCAGGCTGGTGTGGTCAAGCCTACCAAATGTATGAATGCCTTCGATTGCCTCGGATGTGCATTTGATCAACGCATCCTGGCTAATTTTGAGGAACAGCGCAAGTCCTTGGGGCAGAGTGATTTCATGCGGCCGCGAACGGTCCTCATGATGCGCCATGGCAAGTGCCGCCACATGCTCAGCGGCCGCATTTCCTTCGGAGTGTGCTCCTACGCGTACAACTGTGAAAAGTGTCCTTATGACCAGATGATCGAGGACTCCAGTTATGCGCCCAACCTGAAGAAACCCGATGTGGATAGGACTTCGGGTTTCGATGTTGCCCGTGATTACTACTATCATCCCGGCCACGTCTGGGTTCGGGTGGAATACGGTGGTTATGTGCGTGTCGGCATCGACGATTTTGCCTTGCGTCTGCTAGGTCCACAGGACGAAATCGAGGTGCCGCGTCTGGGTGCGAAGGTCGGTCAGAGCCGTCCCGCCGCATTGTTGAAGAGATCTAATAACGAGGCTGCAATTCTCAGCCCGGTGGACGGGGTGGTTATTGCTGTCAACCAGAAGGTGAAGACCGAGGCAAGAACGGTCAACAAATCTCCCTACGGGGACGGATGGCTCATGCTGATTAAACCAAGGAGTCTCCGCAGCAATCTGAAGAATCTGCGGTTCGATGCTGAAGGCCTGGAATGGATTGATAATGAGGCTTCACGTCTGAATCTGCTGCTTGGCGAGGACCCCAGATACCCAATGGTTGCAGCAGGTGGCGAGGCAATTCATGACATCTACGGGACCTTTCCGGAAATCGGTTGGGACAGGCTGGTGAAAGAGTTCCTGGTGTAGCCAGGTGTCAGGCGATTCGGGGTAGAACCTGTTCACGAAAGTCGGAGTGTTCCTGGAATCCACATAAGGGGTAGGTCCCATGATACCTTTGGGATATACCCCTTCTCTTTTCGGGAGGGTGGCCGCACCCGTCCCTGTTCTCAAGACGGGAAATCATGCTTCAGAGCACGTCCGATTTCGTACTCGCAGCTGGCGCAGAACCTCAAGGGAAGAGCGTCCAGTCTCTCCAGGTTGATGGAAGGATCCATCAGGCAACGGATAGTGCGGCAATGCCCTAATCCGAGGTGGGGAGGCATCTCGTGGTGGGTGG
>CAZEOY010000196.1:0-6486 GCA_964513835.1 uncultured Syntrophobacteraceae bacterium | reverse complement strand
GTCGATGCACACGGTTTCCCAGGGAACCCGAGCGGCGCGTGCATCGTGGATGACCACCAGCTGATGATCCTTCATGCTGGCGAGCACCTTCAGCACAAGCTCCGGCAAGACCATCCCGGCCAGCTTCCCGCCGAACTCGCTCAACCCTTCGAAATCAAACGAAGGGCCTCTGATCAGATCGAGCTGCTCAGTCAGCTCCAAGCCTTTGACGTCGATGGTGTCCGTGATCACCGTTGCCTTGCTCCCTGCCGTGAGCAAGGATGCGCGGAGGGTGAAGTCCGCATCAGAGGCCGGGTTGGTCTCCCGGTCCCTGGAATCCGTCATTTCCCGGACGATGAGGTACACCGGGTCCATCGCGGGCAGTGCCGCCCGACCCGGTGCGACGGGCGCCGTGATCGGAGTCGGGGGAAGCTCCCTCATCTCAACGGTTACCTCCAGGTCGTCGAAGAGCGAGGTCGTCGTAAGCCTGAGGAGCTCTGCGTGGAGTTGAGCGAACCGATCCGAATCGGTTTCGCAGAGAGTGATGCAGCGAAGGCGGCCGTCCAGATCCCCTTCCTTGAGGCCCCTGAGAAATCCCTGCAGCAGGTTGGCGAGGACCAGGCCCACCGGCATGCCGCTGCCCGTGCTCATGAGCACCGTGGCGAACTCATCGACCTTGGTGCGCGCCAGGGCTCGGGCGGCGTTTTCGGCCACGATTCGAAGGACTTCTTCGTTGAAGTGGTCGTAGGATCCCATACCGGCGAAAAGAACCATATCGGCTCCCATGCGGTAGCGGTTGGCCGGCATGATGAAAACCTCTCCCACGTTGGCCGCAATCATCCTCCGCTCGGTGAAGTCCGTGATGACCCCGCCCAGTTGTTCGTCGATGGCGCTGGCCGCCCCGGACGGAGCGACTCCCCGGAACAGCCCCAGGACGATGGCCCGTGTATCCACCTGGGTCAGGCTGCCGTGAGCCAGGCGCAGATCGATCCGCCGCTGGCGCTTGCGGCCGACCACGATGGGCTCGCCCGTCAATTTGGCGAAGCCCATGGCCGGTGCGGGAGGGGCCTCCTCCCGAGTTCGGACGGGAGGGGCTGCAAAATCCCTGAGGATCTGCCGGACTTCACCGGGGCTGATCTCCGCGCCCCGGCGTCCGCCGAAAGGCTCGGGGGCCAGGTCCGGCCCGCGCACCTCGCGCAGGACCCCGCGCCGTGCGGGCGTCCAGGACGTGGGCAGCACGCTGGTGGTCGACGTCTCGATGAGGTCGATCACCGCCCGCGCCACGTCGGCATTGTTGGGCAGGCTTCCGTGCACTTCGTCGATGAAATAAGTGGTGACGCCTTCCAGTTGGGCGAAGGCCAGCGGCACCGTTCCGTCCCCTTCGTTGGAAGTCGTGTAGACGAAATCGTCACCCATTCTGCGGACACTCACCACCGTCTCCTGGTTGATCCCCGCAATGAGGGTGAAGCACTCCTCTCCTGCTGCAAGGGCTTCGTACACTTTGGGTGCATCCGCCAGCAGGGAGGCTCGCGGGGCCATGCCCGTGGGGGGCCAGTTGGCCAGGTTGTAGAGGTCGATTCCGGAGAACTTCTGAGGAGCCGGCATCATCTGGTAGAGGCCCGTGAAGGTGTTGAAGACATTGTTCACGAGATCGTTCAGGCTGTTCACCAGGTCGAGGGCGGCCACCTTTCGGACCATGGAATGACCACCCGAAAAGGCCTGCACCGGGGAAAAGGATCCGAAGTTGGGAGTGCCGAGCATGACCAGTCGGTGCACCTTGCCGGCGTCCCCCTTGTCCTTGAGCTGCTTGAAGGCTGCACGCGAGACCAGGCCCCCCATGCTGTGGGCCACCACGTAGAGGTCCTGCCGCCCGGTGCCCTGCCCGGTTTCTTTCCGGATCCGGGCGGCAAGCTCCTCCCCCAGCTCCGGGATGCTACGGCGCCAGTCGAAGGGATGGAAGTCCGCATCAAAGCCCGCTTGCTTCAGGCGAAGTTTCAGCTTGAGGTACGCAAGAAGGACCACGCCCAGCGGCTCGATGTCCTTGCTGCCCCCAACCAGGGAAAGCTGGCGGAGTCGCCCGGCGATGATGTCGACGGGGTCGATCCAGATGGTGTCGTCAAAGAGGAACCGTTCTTTCCCGAGCTTGGATCCCATGATGCCCGGAAGGATCAGCACCCGCGGGCCGCCCCGCGTCCGTGCGGTCCGGGCCCGGGTGGCCATGATGCGCAGGTCCTCGTAGGCTTCTTCACCAAAATAGTTCTCAAGAAGGTCCCGATGCTCCCCCGTAATCAAGGCTTGTTCAACGAGGTCATCCTTGAGCGCATAGCCGCTTCGCCGCTCCTGCGCTCCAGGGTCCGTATCGCCGGGGTTCCCACTGCCGTTGCCCTTGCCATCGCCGGATGGCTTCCGGCTCCCTTTCTTTGTGGCCATCTTTCATCCTCCTCGACATGTGAAGGTCTGCTCAATTTGGCGCCAGAAACCGTAATGACCGGACTCTGGAGCTCCCCTGAACCGTCAAAACGAGACCCTGGTGCCCCAAAAGCTTTGCCAAGCAAAGGATCAGATCTGGTGCGTCCAGCAACGTATCCCATCCGGAGGCAGGCCGGGCTGCAGATTCAAACCGATGGAACCACAGGAACCTATTTTCCCTGCTGACAATAGCCACCGGGTGCTGCCGTGGCGGGGTTCATCCTTGCCTGCACCCTTCAGCAGGTCAATGATGTATTTGCCCGAGGTCTTTGACACGTTCACCAGCTTCAGGTTCGGAAGCAGGCATGACAAGCTCAAAGGGGACAGCCAGGATTGGCCGATTGATCATCCTGGTCGACAGGGACATGTAGGGGTTCATTCGGTTCATGACTGAAAGCAAAAAACCGATCTAGTCCTGACCTCGGAAGGACAGGATTCATTCAAGGCGAAAGACTTTCCATCTATGAATCGTTCCCGCCTTTGCATTGCCCCGGTTTTGATCTTACAGGTCGGGCACCATGTGGCGGAGCTGGTCGAAATCGAAGACGGGGCCGTCCACACACACATATTTGGAGCCGATGTTGCATCGTCCGCAGATGCCGATGCCGCACTTCATGCGCTTCTCCAGGGTTGTGAGAATCTGCTGATCGTCGAATTCGAGCTCCTTCAGCCCGAACAGCACGAACTTGATCATGATGGGAGGGCCGCAAACGACGGCAATGCGGTTGTGAGGGGAGGGGGACTCCTCGGAAAGCACCGTCGGAACGAAGCCCACCCGCTCTTTCCAGCCGGGAAATTCCTGGTCCACCGTCAGCACCAGCTCGGTCCCGCGCGCTTTCCAGTCTTCGAATTCGTACCGGTAGCAAAGATCCATGGGCGAGCGCGCCCCATAGATCAGGCTGACGTCACCGTACCTCTCCCGTTTGTCGAGGAGGGTCAGGAGCAGGGTGCGGAGCGGCGCCATGCCGATGCCGCCTGCGATGAAGAGGACGTGCTTCCCCTCCATGGCTTCAACCGGAAAGGCGTTGCCGAGGGGCGCCCGCACGCCCAGCTGGTCCCCTACTGAAAGTTGATGGAGCCTCTGGGTCACCTCGCCCACCCGCATGATGCTGAACTGGAGATAGTCCTTGCAGCTCGGAGGCGAGTTGATGACGAAGGTGGATTCGCCCACCCCGAAAACCGAGAGCTGACCGACCTGCCCCGGCTGGAAAGAGAATTGCCGCATCTTGTCCGGGTCGTTCAGGGTGACGCGAAGCGTTCGGATATTAGCCGTCTCCTGGATCACCTCTCGAACCGTGGCCAGTTCGGGGCAGTAAGGATTAAGGACATTCACAGAGATTCTCCTTCAGTCCGGCCACGGCCCGCCGTATGTCGATGGAAACGGGGCAGGAACGGACACACCTGCCGCATCCGGTGCAGGAAAACTGTCCGTCGTATTTCTCGGGAAAGTAGCTGAACTTGTGGCCGACGCGGTTTCGGTAGCGATCGAGCCTGGTGGGCCGGGGGTTGTGGCCGCTGGCCTCCAGTGTGTACTGGAAGAACATGCAGGAATCCCAGGATCTCAGCCTCTCGCCCTGCATGCCCTGCTTTTCGTCCGTGATGGTGAAGCAATAGCAGGTGGGGCACACGAAGGTGCAGACCCCGCAGCTGAGGCAGCGTTCGGCCACCTCGCGCCAGTAGTCGCGATCTTCAAACCTTTTTTTGAAATCATCGATGGAACCGCTCGTGTCGAGCTCACCCACGCAGACCCCCGAGACCTCCTCCACTGCCTGATGCGCCGCTTCCCTGATGGAATCGGACACCGGCTCACCCAGTCCCTCGATCGCCGGCTCCCCCCGCTCCTCCAGCAGTTCAACCACCAGCCCACCCTCCACGGGGATGATGCGCAGGTCGCTTCCGGCGGTGTCGGCCGGACCGCCACCCACGGCACTGCAGAAACAGGCTGAATCGCCTTCGCGGCAGACCAGGGCGGCGAAGAGCGTGTTCTCGCGCCGTGCCCGAAAGTAAACATCCGAATAGGCCCCTTCGAGAAAGACCCGGTCCGAGAGCAGAAATGCACGCGCGTCGCACGGGCGGGCCCCGAAGACGAGAGATGACTTCACGTCGATGCGGTCGTCGAGGGAGAGCTGAACGTCGCCGGGATCTTCCTCTGCTTTGGTGTACCGGAAGCGAATGAGACTTTCCACCTGGGGCTGCACCGCTTCTTTGGGCGAAAGGGTCGTCAGCCGGTCCAGGACAGGTGCGGTGCCGGGGCTGTAACGCCGGAATCGGACGCCCCCTCCGTTTCTGGAGGAGGCCGATGGCACCCAGAGGTCGAAACGCTCGGCGAGCCGATCCAGTGAGGCTGCGAGTCGTTCCGAGCGGATGAAAACCATGGTTCCCATGAATAATGGTCCTTGTCTTTGATCTGTCAGCCTTTGAGCTAACAACTGACAGCTCTCATATTCCCGTCTCGGCCGGGTTGAAAGTGAGAAGCGGTGGCGTGGCTCCCGAGTCGATCCCCGCTTCGTAGCCCATGAGGTCCCCGACAATCCGGCCCAGTTTTTCTTTCATGAGGGTGACCGGGATCTCCAGGGGGCACACCCTCTCGCATTCGCCGCATTCGGTACAACGTCCCGCCAGATGCAAGGCATGGATGAAGTGAAAGAGGAACTTTTCGGGAACGCCCATGTACTGGGTGAGCCACTTGGGCTCCCGCGTTTCGGCAATGCACCGGTCCTGGCAAATGCAAAGTGGACAGGCGTTGCGGCAGGCATAGCAGCGGATGCAGCGATCGAGCTCTTCCTGCCAGAAGGTCAGCCGTTCCCGGAGACTATACTGTTCGATCTCCTCCACATCCCTGTACTGGTCTCCAGGCGTGACGCGCGCAACTACCTGCTCGCCCACCAGCACGTCGTACAGGATGGGGTTGGGATGCGTGCATCGGAGGCATCGCCGGGCCAGGTACTGGGCCGGAGCGAACTTTCGGACACCCTGTCTGTCCTCCACCACAAGGAGATCCCCTTCAAACCGTGTCGAGATTGCGCCCGAGAGCGGACCCTGCAGCGCAATGCGGCGCCAGTCCACCGTGCCCGAGCAGGGAAGGCCGAAAATCATGAGCTGATCGCGGGCCGCAAGCTTCTCCTGGATCAGGGCCACGAGCGATCGGCTGTCGCAGCCCCTGACACAGATCCCCACCTTTTTGGCCTTGTCCTCCGGCTGTACGGCGGGTGTTTTGACCAGGTAGCCAGTGAGGTTCTGTACGCAGAAGGGATTCCAGATGAGCCCGGAGATGCCCTCGGGGCTTCTCACGAAGATGGGCCGGGTGTGACATGGGTCGAAGCCCGCTCCCCAGCCGATCACCACTTCCAGATTGGGCCATTCGGCCTCGATGGCCTTGCGCAGTTGGTTCATCACGTGTTTGTCTTTTAGTTTCTGGTTTCTAGTTTCTAGTTTCTGGTTTCTGGTTCGAACCCCTCCCACGCACTGCCACACCGGGATTTGGACCCAGGGCGTGGATCTGCTCCGAAAAACGGGTGACGACCTCCTGCCAGCGTTGACCCTCCGAAGCCGACACCCAGGTGTAGTGAAACCTGCCTTCGTCAATGCCCATGAACGGCAGGAAATGCTTGAGCACCTCCAGCCTCCGGCGTGCATAGAAGTTGCCCACGGCGTAGTGGCAGTCCTTCGGGTGGCAGCCCGAGACAAGCACACCGTCGGCCCCATAGATGAGGGGTTTGGCCACGAACAGCGGATCCATGCGTCCCGTGCAAGGGATGCGGATGATCCGGAGGTGGGTGGGCTGCTTGAACCGGCAAACCCCAGCCGTGTCGGCGCCCCCGTAGGAGCACCAGTTGCATAGAAATCCTACAATCCTGATGGTCGGCCCGCTTTCGGCCACCGCGTTCTCAACGGCCATGACATCCTCTTCTCACCGCTCGAAACTCGAAATCAACAACCACCGGCTCGGAATTCGACACCCCCAACCCCCAAACTCGCAACGCGAAACCCGCAACGCGAAACCCGAGACCGTTCTAACCGCACAACTCGTTGACCTCG